>NZ_QUGF01000010.1:0-162364 GCF_003479275.1 Clostridium sp. AF20-7
TTATGGTTAAGGATAGGTAAGAGGAAGTTATTTCCTGAAGGATGAAAGATAGAAAGTAGAAGAAATTCAGTGTGCAGTTTTGAAGGTATATACCTTTTATTCCTCGATAGCTCAGTCGGTAGAGCACGCGGCTGTTAACCGCGCTGTCGTAGGTTCGAGTCCTACTCGGGGAGTTTTAATTTAATATCTGGCCCCATGGTCAAGCGGTTAAGACATCGCCCTTTCACGGCGGTAACACGAGTTCGAATCTCGTTGGGGTCATTTATGGCGACATAGCCAAGTGGTAAGGCGTGGGTCTGCAACACCCTGATCACCAGTTCAAATCTGGTTGTCGCCTCTGAGGAATCATCGAAAGATGGTTCCTTTTTTTGTTTTACAAGAATTTTCGGAATTTTAACTGTTTGATTAGCTGTGAAGTAAGATGGCGCTATCCGATTTTCACATCTTCTGCTATAATAGAATCATTCACGAAACGGCATTTTAAATAGCCGCGACAAAATCATTTTATAATATGGAGGAAGCGAAAATGGCAGAAAAATTACAGGAATACAGCCTGACCTGGGAAGTAACGGATGAGATGACGGCAAAGCGAATCGGAAGCGCAGGTTCCCAAATTTTGTCTACTCCGAATATGGTGGCCCTGATGGAGGCGGCAGCGCTGGAACTGGCGAAATCGTATCTGGAGGAAGGACAGACGACGGTCGGAGCGGAGATTCACTGCCGCCATCTGGCGCCGACGCCGGTGGGAATGAAGGTAACAGCGACTGCAAAACTCCGCAGCATTGAGCGCCGGAAAATGTGGTTTGATATTGAAGTAAACGATGAGAAGGGCAAATGCGGCGAAGGGTCCCATCTGCGGATCATGGTAAATTCAAAGGCGATGAGCGACAAGGCTGCGAGCAAGGCGGAATAAGGAGTATCAGGTTTAAGTATCATGCACGGAGATAAAGAAAAGTGACTGGCCACGTGTGTGTGCAGCAACATAGAAAGAGAGGCAGCGGTGCGGACAGAAACGATAGGTTGGATCATTGGCATTTTGATTGCGGCAGCGCTTGTCTGGTGGATTTACCGCAAAATAAAGAGGAAAATGCGGCAGCTGGCGAGTACGCCGGAGGTACAGGTGCTTCGGTATGTGGCAAAGCATTTATCGGAAGGTGATTTGACGCAGCCAGACGCATCCAAACCGCGTTCGCTGGCGGGAATGGACCGGCTGTGCCTGCCGCAGATTGCAAAAGATTTCCCGGAGTTTAACTGGAGCGAGTGGAAGGCTCAGATCGAGACAGAATTGAGAAAAAAACTGGAAAAAGAGTATCAGAAGGTACATATCCACCGGACGGTCATCAGCCGCTATCAGAAGGAAAAAGGACTCTGCCGGATTTTGTGTGAGTCGGCGGTCGAGTATGAGAAAATGACTGAATATGAGAAAATGACTGAATATGAGAAAACGCCTGAGATGCAGTCAGAACTGCATTCGAATCTGATTCAGACAGTTTATGAGACGGAACTGGTGTATGTCTATGAGGATGCGAAAACAGCAGGGGCAGCGGTTTCGCTTATCTGTCCAAACTGCGGTGCACCGATTCAGAAGCTGGGGTTGAAAAAGTGTGAATATTGTGGTTCCGTGCTGGAAGTCCAGAATAAGAAGGCGTGGAGACTGCTGGAGATGCGGGAAAAGTAAGCGGGTGATCTCACGGTAGAATCCGGTGATGGGGAGAGAATGCTCCCAGATAAATTGCAGAAGAGTTTTATATGGGGGCAGGAGCTTCCTGATGGCTGCCGCGAAAGCGGACAACCATGCAGGTAGTTTCCTGCCATTTGTCTGTGCCCGGAACGGAGGGAGCTTCCAGCGAAATGCCGACACCAACCGTTCCAAGCCAGACCGCTGTTTCCGTCAGAGGCTTGTTGAACTGGCGGATGGAAGTTTTAAGATCCAGATGGGAATGCAGCATTTATTCAGTTTCAACTGGATGTAAATTCATAACCAGCTTTTCCGGATGCCGTCTAATCCACCGCAATGCAATCAGGCAGATGGCAACGGAGATGAGAGATCCGATCGGCGCTGCGAGTCCCATCGGATACAGTGTTTCCGGGAAATAGCGGCATGCGAGCCATGCGAGCGGGATGCGCGCTACCACGATCGAGATGCAGTTGTGCAGGAACGACAGCCCGGACAGTCCGCAGGCGCAGAAGAAACCGCTGCAGCAGAAATGGATACCGGCGATCATGCAGTCCAGCACATAGCTCTTCATATACTGGGTTCCGAGCCGGACAACCTCTGCCTCATCAGTAAAGAGGGAGACGGCGGCACCGGCAGCAAACTGCATGGCGATTGCGATGATCAGCCCGAAAGAAAATGTGATGCAGATCGCGTAGCGCAGCGTCTGACGGGCACGCTCAGGTTTTCCAGCACCCAGGTTTTGAGCGGAGAGGGCGGAAACCGTGGAGAGAAGCGAGGATGGAACCAGAAACAGGATTCCGATCAGCTTTTCAACGATTCCGACCGCCGCCGCATCATTTAATCCGCGCTGGTTGGCAAACATGGTAATAACCAGAAAAGAAACCTGTATAAAGCCGTCCTGAACTGCAACTGGGATTCCGACCTGCAGGATGGAGGCTATGGTAGTCTTATGTGGATGGAGGTCACGGAGACGAAAACCCGGAAACATCCGTTTTTTAATGATTACGACCAGGGCGATCAGGACACTGCACATCTGTGACAGGGTCGTGCCGAGCGCCGCGCCGGACGGACCGAGCGAAAACACGCCCATTAAAAGGTAATCAAGCGCAATATTGATAATACAGGCGATTGCAACGAAATACATCGGACTTTTGGAGTCTCCCATGCCGCGGAAAATAGAGCTGATGATATTGTAGGCGGTGATGAACGGGATGCCGGCAAAGCAGATCATCAGATATGCCGCGGTGCCGTTTACTGCTTCCTCCGGGACAGACAGCAGCCTGATAATGCCGTGAACCGCCGTCAGCAGAAGTCCGGTCAGAAGAATGGACAGACCTGCAAATAAGGAAATCGTGTTACCGATGCCGCGTGCCGCAAGCTTCCGGTCACCCGCGCCGACCGCGCGTCCGATGAGAACCGTTGCGCCCATCGCCAGACCAACGATCATAACCGTCAGCATATGCATGACCTGACTGCCGACCGAGACCGCCGTCGTCCCATCCACACCGCCAAACTGCCCGATAATAAACAGATCCGCCATGCCGTAGAGTGTCTGCAAAAAATAAGATAACAAGTATGGTAGGGAAAAATAGATAACTGTTTTCAGCACACTGCCGGAGGTGAGATTCTTTTCCATGAATAAATCCTCGTCTTTCTGGTAAAAATAGATGACTCCGCCGTCGGCCGTCAGAAAGAAAACGCCGTAGAAATCATCTTCTGAGTATAGTTTATCAGAAATAACTATAATGTCTACAATAATTATAGAGTCAAGGGAAGAAAATCCTTGTTTTTAAGTAGGAAATTTGTGGTATAATATGAGCACTTAGCGAGGTGTTTTCGAGCTTAGTGCGAGTCATACCTAAATACTTAATGAAGCAGAGCCAAAGGCGATAGCTGAATTTAGTATTTATGGTATAATATGAGAAGGCAAATAAAACCCACTTTGATTTTACACAGGAGGTTTCATGAGTTTAGAGTTTAAAAAAATTGAAGTTAACAGTATCCAGGAGATGCTTCCGTTTTACGCGATGCGCCACAATATGACGTGCGACAGCGTATTTCTGGAGAGCTATGTCTGGAAAGATTATTATAATGTCCGCTATGCAATCTGGGAAAATAAGGCGCTTTTATGGCTGATGGAGAATGAAGGACGTTGCTTTTCCGCGATGCCGCTGTGCCGGGAGGAAGACCTGCCGGGGGCGTTTGCGGCGATTGAGGAGTATTTTAATGAAGAACTGGGATATCCGCTGGTTATCAATCTGGCGGATGAGTATGCAGTGAAATATTTAAATCTGCCGGAGGACAAATATCTGGTGGAAGAGCAGGTCGATTCGAGGGATTATCTCTACAACGGCGATGCGATGCGTTCCCTGGCGGGAAAGAAACTGCATAAGAAGAAAAACCGCGTCAACGCATTTAAGCGCGAATATGAGGGGCGCTATGAGTACCGCCGTCTGTGTTGTTCGGACAGCCACGATGTCTGGGTTTTTCTGGACCGCTGGAGACAGCAGAAGGGCGAGGAGGTCGAGGAACATCTCGATTATGAGGTAAAGGGCATTCACGATATTCTGAAAAATTGTTCAGAATTCAGCATCCACATGGGCGGCGTGTATATCGACGGTCAGATGGAGGCATTTACGATCGGAAGCTACAATCCGGTGGAACATATGACGGTTATCCATATTGAGAAGGCAAACCCGGAGATCAACGGTCTGTACCAGTTTATCAACCAACAGTTCCTGATAGAGGAATTTCCTGAGGCTGAGTGGGTCAACCGCGAGGACGATATGGGATTAGAGGGACTCCGGAAGGCGAAAATGACGTATTATCCGGCGGATTATGCACGCAAATATCTGGTAGAACAGCTGTTAAACGGCAGCAAGGGCTATCACTGGGCGGAGCAGATCGCCAATACGACGGCGGGAAGTGTGCTGACGTATCTGGACGCGGAGGATAAGGACGAGACGAAGCGTCTCTGGCATATGTGTTTCCCGGAAGATTCGGAGAGTTTTATCGAGTATTATTATAAGGAAAAGACGAAGGATAACGAGATTCTGGTGAAAAAGGATAATGGACTTCTGATTTCGATGGTGCAGTACAATCCGTATTCGGTGAAGCTGCGTGGACGCCTCTGGAAGCTCGATTATCTGGTCGGGGTGGCGACCGAGGAGAGCCGCCGCCGCGAGGGACATTTCCGGGATGTGTTTGTGAAAATGCTTCACGACGAGGAGGCAGCCGGAAAGCCGATCACGTATCTGGTCCCGGTCAACCCGGCTGTGTATGCGCCGATGGGATTTACCTTCATCGGAAATGTGGCATTCTATGAGCTGACCGAGGAGGCGAAACAGACGCTGACGCGCACGGTGTGCCAGGATACGCCGGAGGACTGCGGGCGGGCTGCTGTCTATATGGAACAGTGGCTGGGCGCACGGTATGAGATGTATACGCGCCGGGATGCGGCGTATGTGAGCCGTCTCATCAAGGAGCTGGCTTCTGAAAATGGCACGTTGGAATTCCTGGAACAGGACGGCAGGCTGGTTGGCCTGGATGCCTACTGGGGCTGGGAAGTCCGTGAACACCGGCTTTTGTATGCGGAGGACGCATACACGGTCAAGATGGGCGAGAAGCCGTGGAATATGGCGCGCCTGACGAATATCGGGGCGCTGCTGGCGGCATTTGGCTTAAAACAGGCAGAGCAGCAGGGAGAAGAAAAACGTATGCTCACACTGGGCATCCGTATGAATGATCCGATTCTGGAAATGAACAACGGTGAGTTTGTCTGGACGATTGGGGAGACAGGTTCCAGCCTGAAGGCGCGGAAACCGGAGCCGGATACCTGCGGCTGCACGGAAAATGTTTCCATATGGCTGGAGACGAAGCCGGAAGAGCTGGTGAGCTGGCTGTTTGGCTGCCGGAAAGCGGAAGAAATCTGGGGCGGACAGCTTGAAAATAAGGGGCTGGCAGAGATTCTGGCACAGGTGGATACGGTGAACGGCGTGTATCTGGATGAGATCGTGTAGAGTGCGTGCTGTAATTGTATAGGATAGAGAATGTGTTGATTTTATGTAAACTAATAGCAACCGCTTTTATGTTTTCAGAAAAAGGAGAGGAGAGTGCGTCAGATGGGAGAGACAGACACATTAAAAAAATGGATTAATGAGTCAAATTATATTGTATTTTTTGGCGGGGCGGGTGTTTCGACCGAGAGCAATATCCCGGATTTTAGAAGCACGGACGGGCTGTACCATCAGGAGTATGACTATCCGCCGGAAACGATTTTAAGCCACAGCTTTTATATGAGAAAGCCAGAGGAATTTTACCGGTTTTACCGCAATAAGATGCTGTTCCCGAATGCAAAGCCGAACCGGGCGCATCTGGCGCTGGCGAAGCTGGAGCAGGAAGGAAAGCTGAAAGCGGTTATTACCCAGAATATCGACGGGCTGCACCAGGCAGCAGGCAGCAAAGAGGTGCTGGAGCTGCACGGATCGGTGCTCCGCAACCATTGTACGCGCTGCGGCAGGTTTTACGGATTGGATGATATTTTGAAGATGAAGGGCGTGCCGAAGTGCGGCTGCGGCGGCGTGATCAAGCCGGATGTCGTGCTGTATGAGGAAGGACTGGACAATGAGGTAATTGAGCGGTCAATTGCCCATATCCGCAAGGCAGATATGCTGATCATCGGCGGCACCTCGCTGGTGGTGTACCCGGCAGCGGGGCTGATTGATTATTATCATGGAAATAAACTGGTTCTGATCAATAAATCAGCGACCTCGCGCGATGGTCAGGCGGATCTGGTTATCAGCGACAGCATCGGGAAGGTGCTGGGGGACGCGGTCGGAGTATAAGGTAGTAACAGGGGAGAGAGGAAATGGTATACGAGGTTGGAGATATTGTAAAACTCAAAAAGCCGCACCCGTGCGGCAGCCATGAGTGGGAGATCCTGCGGGTCGGCGCGGATTTCCGTTTGAAATGTGCCGGCTGCGGGCATCAGGTGATGATGGCACGACCATTGGTAGAAAAGAGTACCAGAGGACTGAAAAAAGCGGGAGAGAAGTCCGAATAAGAGCGGCGGGTGGGCGTACAGATGCAGGCAGCTTCATGATCTGGCAGTCAGTAAAAGAATGCAGTAAGAAGGGGCAGAAAGCCCGGAAAAAACGAGAAAATTTACATAGAAAATCTCGAAAAAGTGCTTGCCAAGCCGTTCCTTTTTTGGTATCATAGATATTCGGTAATATATAACACAAAAATCCTTACTCCCTGCTGGAGTCAGGGGGTCAGTGACCACAAGGAGGTAAGAAAGAGCATGAACAAATATGAATTAGCAGTTGTTCTTAGCGCAAAACTCGAGGACGAAGAGAGAGCCGCAGCGATGGAGAAAGTAACAGGTTACATCACACGTTTCGGCGGTACAGTAACTGACATTGATGAATGGGGCAAGAAGAGACTTGCTTACGAGATTCAGAAAATGAAAGAAGGATTCTACTACTTCGTACATTTCGAGTCTGATTCCGTATGCCCGAATGAGGTGGAGAACCACATCCGCATCATGGAGCCGGTTATCAGATACTTATGCGTAAGACAGGATGCGTAAGAGTAGATAAAGAAAGAGTGATCGTATGAATAAAGTAATTCTGATGGGCAGATTAACGAGAGATCCGGAAGTGAGATACTCTCAGGGCGAGAGAGCTATGGCAATCGCCAGATACACGCTGGCAGTAGACCGCAGAGGCCGCAGAGGCGGAAACGGAGACGACAGCGCACAGACAGCGGATTTCATTCCGTGTGTTGCATTTGACAGAGCAGGCGAATTCGCTGAGAAGTATTTTCATCAGGGAACCAAGCTCGTAGTAACCGGAAGAATTCAGACTGGCAGCTATACCAATCGTGACGGCCAGAAAGTATATACGACAGAAGTGATTGTAGAGGATCAGGAATTTGCAGAGAGCAAGAATGCGGCATCTGGCAACAGCGACGGCGGTTACCGTCCGGCAGAGCGCCCGGCTCCGTCCAGCGCAATCGGCGATGGATTCATGAATATTCCTGATGGAGTAGAAGACGAAGGCCTTCCGTTCAACTAGGTTCGGGAATCGGTCCCCCGGCGGACGGAGTGCGCGAGAGCGCCATCAGGCTGATGTGTGTGAAGGAGGAAAGACCAATGGCATTCAATAAAGGCGATAAAACAGACGCTTCCAAGATCAGAAGAGGCGGTATGCGTAGAAGAAAAAAAGTTTGTGTATTCTGCGGCGAGAAGAACGGCGAAATCGATTACAAAGATACAAATAAATTAAAGAGATACGTATCTGAGAGAGGAAAAATCCTTCCGAGACGTATCACTGGCAACTGTGCTAAACATCAGAGAGCGCTGACTGTAGCTATCAAGAGAGCAAGACATCTGTCCCTGATGCCGTATGTTTGCGAGTAATCCTTGTAAAATAAGAGTTTTTTAAGGGTAAAGGAAGATTTTTACTCAAAGTTCACTCAATTATTGAGGATAAAAATGATTGGGATTCCATGTGAGAGATCATATGGGATCCCTTTTTGTATAATAGGAAATTCCATGGAATTCCCTATTACACAAAAAAACAGATTTCGAAAATAAGTGCTTTACAAAAACACTTTAGTATGCTAATATGGTAGCATATTAAAAAGCGAGACGGAAACCGGCAAAGGGAGAACGGCTTCCACTGTCTGAAAATGAGGAGGACACTAATTATGAAAAAGAGATTTGTGAGCGCAGCGCTGGCTGCAGTAATGGCACTTTCCATGACCGCATGTGGCAGCAGCAACAGCGCAGCAGAGACAACCGCAGCAGACACAGAGGCGGCTGAGAGCCAGGCAGAGGAAACCACCGCAGAAGAGGCGAAGACAACCGACGGCGGCACTCTGATTGTTGGTTTTGATCAGGATTTCCCGCCGATGGGATTTGTAGGCGATGACGGCGAGTACACCGGATTTGACCTGGAGCTGGCACAGGAAGTTGCAAAACGTCTGGGTCTGGAATATAAGGCACAGCCGATTGCCTGGGATTCTAAAGATATGGAGCTTGAGTCCGGCAATATCGACTGCATCTGGAATGGATTTACGATGACGGGTCGTGAGGATGATTACACCTGGACTGAGCCGTACATGGCAAACCAGCAGGTATTTGTCGTAGCCAATGATTCGGATATCAACAGCCAGGCGGATCTGGCAGGCAAGATCGTAGAGGTTCAGGCAGATTCTTCCGCAGAGGCAGCTTTAAAAGAGGCACCGGAACTGACCGCTACTTTCAAGGAGCTTCTGACAACCGCTGATTACAACACCGCATTCATGGATCTGGAGCAGGGCGCCGTTGATGCCATTGCGATGGACGTAATCGTAGCTGGCTATCAGATTCAGCAGAGAAACGCTGATTTCAAGATTCTGGACGATTCCCTTTCTGAGGAAGAATACGGCGTAGGCTTCAAGAAGGGCAACACCGAGTTAAGAGATAAAGTTCAGAGCACTCTGGAAGAGATGGCAGAGGATGGAACCTTACAGGAAGTTTCTGAGAAATGGTTTAGCAAGGACGTAACTACCGTCGGCAAATAGTAATTAATCGTTGATTGTAAAAACGAAACATTATTAAATAATAGGAATAGGGACGGCTGTGAACGATTTCATGGCAGTCCCCATTCGCGGTTTATGTGTTTAACTGTGAAGTCACAGCACATTCCGTTACCGGGCACGTATGCGTGAACAGTAACGAATCTACATTTTAGAAAGCAGGTATGGAATAATTATGGGTAAGATGACACTCCAGCAGATGATTACACAGCTTGCGGGTGGTATGGCAGTCAGCACACAGATTTTTGTGATCACACTGCTATTTTCACTTCCGTTAGGACTCGTGATCGCGTTCGGGCGTATGTCGAAGAACAAGCTGATCCAGACGATTGTAAAAGTATATATTTCGATTATGCGAGGCACGCCGCTGATGCTACAGCTCATGGTGGTGTATTTTGGACCGTATTATCTGTTCCGCATCAAAGTCGGCAGCAGTTACCGTCTGTGGGCTACCTTCATCGGTTTTGTCATTAACTATGCGGCATATTTTGCCGAGATTTACCGCAGCGGCATCCAGTCGATGCCGGTCGGACAGTATGAGGCAGCGGAGATTCTGGGTTATGGAAAGGCACAGACCTTCTTCAAGATCATCCTGCCGCAGGTAATCAAGCGGATTCTTCCGTCGGTGACGAATGAGGTCATCACGCTGGTAAAAGATACGTCTCTGGCGTTTACGTTGAGCGTGGCGGAGATGTTCTCAATCGCCAAGGCGCTGGCGGCATCCCAGACGAATATGATGCCGTTTGTGGCAGCAGCCGTCTTTTACTATATTTTCAATCTGGTTGTGGCAGTTGCAATGGAATGGATTGAGAAAAAGCTGGATTATTACCGATAGAAGCGGGAGGAATGTGGAAAATGAACTTGTTAGAATTAAATCATGTGGAAAAATCATTCGGCGATCTGTCGGTTTTAAAGGATATTTCACTGAGTGTGAGCGAGGGCGAGATCGTGTCCATCATCGGACCGTCCGGTTCGGGTAAATCGACGCTTCTGCGCTGCGCGACGATGCTGGAGACGATGGACCACGGCGAGATCGTATATTTAGGAAAGAGAGCAGCCTGGACGGGCGCGGATGGCAAGGTCAGCTATGCGGACAAGAAGGACATGAAGGAGATCCGCAGCCAGTACGGTCTGGTATTCCAGAATTTTAACCTGTTTCCGCACTATTCTGTGCTGAAAAATATCACAGACGCGCCGATCCATGTGCAGAAGCGCGACAAGGAGACGGTTTATAAAGAGGCGCGCGAGCTTCTGAAAAAAATGGGTCTGGAGGATAAGGAGGACTATTATCCGTACCAGCTCTCCGGCGGTCAGTGCCAGCGTGTGGCGATCGCCCGTGCATTGGCACTGAATCCGAAGATTCTGTTTTTCGACGAGCCGACCTCCGCACTGGATCCGGAGCTGACGGGAGAAGTATTGAAGGTTATTAAGTCGTTAGCGGATCTGCACATCGCGATGGTGATTGTTACCCATGAGATGGCGTTTGCGAAAGATATCTCCCACCGCGTGATCTTCATGGCAGACGGACTCATCGTCGAGGAGGGCGCGCCGGAGAAGGTGTTTGCTTCGGATAATGAGAGAACGAAGAGCTTTTTGGGACGGTATGGGAAGATTCTGTAAGAAATAATTAGGAAAATGGAAGATGGGCGTTGCTGGTTTTGGAGTGGAAAATCGGCGACGCCCGTTTTTTATGGGGAAGCATTTTATGGGGAAGCATATAAGTCTTATTTGCAATTTTACAGTAAATGTGATACGCTTTTATCAAGTATTCCGATTTGCGAGGCAGTAGATACCTTTCAAAAAGGAATGGAACAGAAATAATCGAGTGTTCCGGTGATGCTGGAAGTGGTGAAAAGCGATGCTGACGTTTGAGACGGGTCTTGAAGGAAAGGGGAGCGGTTCATGGAGATTCGTATACCCTTTTTGAGATGGATGGAGTCCGCGTCTGCGCGGGCTCTTTTTGATCCATTTGCTCTATAGAAAGGGCGGGGCTGGAAAAAGTGGTGCTTGTGGATGGAAGATTTTGCAGGACAGGATCGCAGCATGGTTTTTAGCGGAGATATTTGAAATGGTATCTGTTGTAGAGAAAAATTTGGACAGATAAACAGGAAGATATGAGGGAAAAACATGGAGACAGAATCAAGAGTTGCCGTGATCGGTATTGTGGTCGATCAGACGGGAGATACGGAAGAGTTGAATAAGGTGCTGCATCAGTACGGGCAGTATATCGTAGGGCGGATGGGGATTCCTTACCACAAACGGAACGTGAATATTATCAGCGTCGTGATTGACGCGCCGGGTGATGTGATCAGTGCGCTGTCCGGGAAGCTGGGGATGCTGCGGGGGATTTCTTCGAAGGCGCTGTATTCGAAGGCGCCGGAAGCACAGGAATGAAAACGAGGTGACGGAATGGCAGATTTTACACGCGCGGGGCTTCGACCGTCTGACTGGTGGCGGGAGGCGGTCCGTCCAGGCGCTGAACAGATAGAAACGATTACAGAATTAAAGAGATTGATTGACCGTCTGGAAGCGGGGGAGTCCCTGACGGAGGATGAGTGGGTCAGTCTGATCGAGGGACGTTCACCGGAGCTGGCGGACTACCTCTTTGAAAAAGCGCGCTGCATCCGGGAAAGAGAGTACGGAAAAGCGGTGTATGTGCGGGGACTCATTGAGTGCAGCAATTATTGCAAAAACGACTGTCTTTATTGCGGCATCCGAAGGAGCAACCGAAATGCAAGCCGGTACCGCCTGAGTCGGGAGGAGATTCTTTCCTGCTGTGAGAATGGTTATCAGCTGGGATTCCGCACCTTTGTTTTGCAGGGCGGTGAGGATCCGGCGATGACGGACGACTGGGTGATGGAGATGGTGCAGGCGATCCGGGCAGGATTTCCAGATTGTGCGATTACTTTGTCGCTCGGAGAAAAGAAGTATGATACGTTGAAACACTGGAAAGAGGCAGGGGCGGACCGGTATCTGCTGCGCCATGAGACGGCGGACGCGTGCCATTACGCGAGCCTGCATCCGGCAGAGATGTCATTTGAACACCGGATGCAGTGCCTGCGTGATTTAAAGGCTCTTGGTTATCAGACCGGATGCGGTTTTATGGTCGGTTCGCCGCACCAGACGGCGCGCTGTCTGGCGAGAGATATGCGTTTTATCGAAGAACTGGATCCGGAAATGGTGGGAATCGGTCCGTTTATTCCGCAGCACGACACTCCGTTTGGCGGGGAGGCGGCAGGAACGTTGGAAGAGACACTGTTTCTTTTAGGGCTGCTTCGCCTGCTGAAGCCGAAAGTGCTGCTTCCGGCGACGACAGCGCTCGGAACGATTCATCCGATGGGACGCGAACTGGGGATTCTGGCAGGCGGAAACGTCGTGATGCCGAACCTGTCTCCGGTCGGGGTGCGCGCCAAATATATGCTCTATGACAATAAAATCTGCACGGGAGACGAGGCGGCGGAGTGCATCAACTGCATGAAGAGGCGCATGGAAAGCATCGGGTACGAGGTAGTCATCGACCGGGGAGATTATAAGGGGTAAAAGCCTGCGATTTGGTTTGTTGGCATCGAAAGGTGCTTACAGATAAATAAACTGACGGGGAAGGACGCGATGGACGGCTGATCATGCTGGCATTTTTGAAATTGATAATTCCGGAGGAAAACATGACGGCTATCATCCTGACCTGTAAGAAAAGGAGAAGAAACTATGAGTTACAATTACAACCCATCATCCCAAAAGGCAGAGGAATTTATCAACCATGAGGAAATTTTAGAGACTCTTTCCTATGCCGAGAAGAACAAAAACAACGTGGAACTGATTGACCAGATTCTGGCGAAGGCGCGGCTTCGAAAAGGGCTGAGCCACCGCGAGGCGGCAGTGCTTCTTGACTGCGAGATCCCGGAAAAGGTGGAGGAGATCTTTGAGCTGGCGCGCCAGATCAAGCAGGATTTCTACGGAAACCGGATCGTCATGTTTGCGCCGCTGTATCTGTCGAATTACTGCGTGAATGGCTGCGTGTACTGTCCATACCACATGAAAAACAAGCACATTGCCAGAAAGAAGCTGACGCAGGAGGAAATCCGGCAGGAGGTAATTGCGCTTCAGGATATGGGACATAAACGTCTGGCGCTGGAGACGGGCGAGGATCCGGTTAACAATCCGATTGAATATGTGCTGGACAGTATCAGGACAATTTACAGTATCAAGCATAAAAACGGGGCGATCCGCCGGGTCAATGTCAATATTGCGGCGACGACGGTGGAGAATTACCGGAAGCTGAAAGAGGCGGGAATCGGAACGTACATCCTGTTCCAGGAGACGTACCATAAGGAGAGCTATGAGCGCCTGCACCCGACGGGACCAAAGCACAATTACTGTTATCACACGGAGGCGATGGACCGCGCGATGGAGGGCGGTATCGACGATGTAGGAATCGGCGTTTTATTTGGTCTGGAGTTGTACCGGTATGAATTTGCAGGACTTTTGATGCACGCGGAACATCTGGAGGCAGTTTTTGGTGTTGGTCCGCACACCATCAGTGTGCCGCGCATCCGCCGGGCGGACGATATCGACCCATCGACCTTTGACAACGGCATCAGCGACGATATTTTTGAGAAGATCGTAGCCTGCATCCGGGTGGCAGTTCCGTACACGGGCATGATTATCTCAACAAGAGAGAGCAAAGCCTGTCGGGAGCGGGTGCTGCGGCTGGGCGTATCGCAGATCAGCGGCGGTTCCCGCACCAGTGTCGGCGGATATGCAGAGGAAGAGCCGGAGGAGGAAAATTCGGCGCAGTTCGATGTGAGCGACAACCGGACACTCGACCAGGTGGTCCGCTGGCTGATGGAATTAGGCTATATCCCAAGCTTCTGTACGGCGTGCTACCGGGAAGGACGGACGGGCGACCGCTTTATGAGCCTGTGCAAGAGCGGGCAGATTCAGAACTGTTGTCATCCGAATGCGCTGATGACGCTCAAGGAGTATCTGGAAGATTATGCGGCGCCGGGGACGAAAGAGATTGGAGAGAAGCTGATTCAGGCGGAGATCGGTTCGATTCCGAAAGAAAAAGTGCAGGAGATCGTGAGGAAAAATCTGGTTGAAATTGAAAAGGGGCAGCGGGATTTCAGGTTTTAGCTAAATCAGGAGGATCAAAATGGGAATGAATGAGACGCCGTCCGGCGAGCGGGTACATATCGCGTTTTTTGGACGGAGAAATGCGGGAAAATCGAGTCTGGTCAATGCGGTGACCGGGCAGGAGCTGGCGATCGTGTCGGACATCCGGGGAACGACGACCGATCCGGTCTATAAATCGATGGAGCTTTTGCCGCTCGGTCCGGTGGTTATCATCGACACGCCTGGAATCGACGATGAGGGCGAGCTGGGCTTAAAGAGAGTTGGCAAGACTCGTCAAGTCTTAAATAAGGCGGATCTGGCAGTCCTGGTGGTGGATGCGGTGGAAGGAATCAGCAGCTGGGAAGAAGAGATGATCCGGCTGTTTGAGAAGAAGGAAATCCCGTATCTGGTGGTTTACAATAAGATGGATTTGCTGACGGGAAAATCGGAACAGGAACCGGTTGTGGAACATAGCGCCTATGTGAGTGCTCGGACGAGAGAAGGAATCCAGCAGTTAAAAGAGCAAATGGCACGTCTTACGTCACAGGAGACGGATGAAAAACGGCTGGCTGCGGATCTAGTAAAACCGTTTGATACGGTAATTCTGGTTGTTCCGATTGACAAGGCGGCGCCGAAGGGGCGGCTGATTCTGCCGCAGCAGCAGGTCATCCGGGATCTGCTGGACATCGGTGCGATGCCGTTTGTCTGCCGGGAAAGTGAACTTTCGGAGACGTTTGCAAAATTGAAAGAAGCTCCGGCATTGGTAATCACGGACAGCCAGGTATTTCCGCTGGTAGACCGGCTGACGCCGCCGCAGGTGCGTCTGACTTCCTTTTCCATTTTGTTTGCGCGGTATAAGGGGGATCTGAAACAGGCAGCGGAGGGCGCCAAAGCGCTGGAAATGATACAGGACGGAGATCCGATTCTTATTTCTGAGTGCTGTACGCATCATCGCCAGTGCGGTGACATCGGCACGGAGAAGCTGCCGGACTGGATCCGCCAGTACACGGGAAAAGCGCCGGAGTTTCATTTTACATCGGGGACGGAATTTCCAGAGGATGTGTCCGGTTATAAGCTGATCGTTCATTGCGGCGGCTGTATGCTGAATGCGCGGGAGATGAAGAGCCGTCTTCGCAGCGCTGCCGATCAGGAGATCCCGATGACCAATTATGGGATTTTGATTGCCTATATGAAGGGAATTTTGAAACGGAGCATGGGGGCACTGGAGCCGGTCAGGTAGGAAATTTTTAATGGATTTTTGCGCGTGACGGTGAAGATACCGAACAGTTACGAAACTTAGAAATAAAGGCTGACAAAGCTGCTGGACGATGGGAATGCCTGTCGGATGGCAGCTTTGTTTTATAGGAAATTCCTTGGAATTCCCTATTATGCAAAAAGGAACTAACGTGCCAATGATGCGCACTCGTGCGAAGATGTAGGTTGTCGCAAGCGACCGCGCGAGATGCCCGAATGTGCCAAGGCACATTTTTTTTGCTGCCATGAGTCTGGAAAATGGCTGGAGAATATCTGGAAGGATGCGCGATTTTTGGATTTAGCAGATGCTGGAATGTAAACTATATTAATCTGGTATGTTGACATTTAAAAATCAACGGTTTATAATAGCGAAAGTTAGCTAAATGAGAAAAATAGGATGTTTTTTAAGTTGGACCGAAGGATAACCAAAAAAGTGTTTTGATTTTGATAAGGAGTAGAAGATATGAGTTTACAACTGGCAGAAGATATTATAAAAGGACGCCGTCTGAAACGGGGCGAGGATTTAAGCTTTTTATTGAGTGAGGATCTGGATGAGCTCTGTGCGGGAGCTGATAAAATCCGAAAGGAGCTCTGCGGCAACCATGTGGATCTGTGTTCTATCATTAATGGACGAAGCGGACGCTGCGGCGAGGACTGCAAGTTTTGCGCGCAGTCAGCCTGTCATCATGCGAAGGTGGAAGAATATCCATTTCTGGAGCCAGAGGAGATTCTGGAGGACTGCAAGCGTCATGAGGCGAAGAAGGTACATCGTTACTCCATCGTGACGGCGGGACGTGCGCTGACGGGAGCGGAGATGGAGAAGGCGCTTCAGGCATACCGTGCTATGAAGAAGGAATGTAAGGTAGAGCTCTGCGCCTCCCACGGACTTCTGTCACAGGAAGATTTCAACCGTTTGAAAGAGGCGGGCGTGGGACGGTATCATGCTAATATTGAGACTTCCCGGAGAAATTTCCCGAATATCTGTACCACACATACATTTGAGGACAAGCTGGAGGTCATCCGGCGTGCGCAGGCGGCAGGACTTTCCGTTTGTTCCGGCGGTATCATCGGCATGGGAGAAACCTGGGAAGACCGGATCGACATGGCAATCACGCTGAGTGAGCTTGGAATCAAGTCAATTCCGCTCAATATCCTGCGTCCGATTCCGGGCACGCCGCTGGAACATCAGGCAGTGCTTTCGGAGGATGAGATCCTGCGGACGATTGCTATTTTCCGCTATATCAATCCGACTGCGATGGTCCGTCTGGCAGCAGGACGAAATTCAATGGAACATTCCGGCGAACGGGCATTCCGCTCCGGCGCGAATGCAGCCATCACCGGAGATATGCTGACAACCTCCGGAAACCGCATCAGCGAGGATCAGGAGATGCTGGCAGCGATGGGTTTCACATTATAAAAAAGGAGCATTCATATCATGAGTAAAATACTTTCTGCAGAAGCGGAGCACAGACCTTACTTTACAACCAAACGGATGGCGCTGATTGGCGTGATGACGGCGGTAACCTGTATTTTGGGACCGCTCTCGATTCCGCTTCCATTCAGCCCGGTTCCGATTTCCTTTACAAACCTTGCTATTTATCTGGCGGCATATGTGCTGGGAATGAAAGCTTGCACGATCAGTTACCTGATTTATATGCTGCTTGGCATGGTGGGCGTTCCGGTATTTTCCGGATTTACGGCAGGAGTCGGTAAACTGGCAGGACCGACCGGCGGCTATCTCGTCGGATTTATCCTGATGGCGCTGATTGTTGGATTTTTCGTAGATCATTTTCCGGGCAAAGTAGCCCTGCATATCGTAGGCATGGTATTGGGACTGGCAATTTGCTATATTTTCGGAACGGTATGGCTGGCAGGTCAGCTTAACATGACCTTTGTAGCCGGACTGGGTGTGGGCGTTATCCCGTATCTGCCGGGCGATGCAGTCAAAATCATTTTCACAGCTTTGATCGGACCGAAGCTGCGCCGGGAAATTTACCGGTTAGGAGACTAAAAAGTGTTTGGCTGTAAAAACGACAGTTTAGATAAAATGATAATTTAAAATGAAGACCAGATGGGTGAAAGTGGAATACATAAAACGCTTTCACCCATCTTTTTTGTGAATGAAACGAAGAAGTTAGTTGGAATTTCATAGAAAGTAAGAAGAAAAGAGAAAAATAAAAGCAAGAGAAAACAGAAATAATTACATATATGGAATAAAATACAGAAAAATAAGAAGGGCGTGCGACTAAACTTGAACAATTTTGAGGCATATGTTATACTAAAGACAGAAAAAGAGGGAGTCCACGGAGGAACAGGGAGGAGGCAGTTGTATGGAAAAAAAGATTATCACTATCAGTCGTGAATATGGAAGCGGAGGTCGTCAGATTGGTCTGACAGCGGCAAAAAAACTGGGAATGGAATTTTATGATAAGGAATTGATCGATGCTGCTGCGAAGGAGATCGGTTTTCCGGCGGAAATTATTGCGGATCGTGAGCAGCGCCTGACAAATAGTCTGCTTTATAATTTCGCGATGGGAACTTTGTATGGACTTTCCTATCCGAAGGAGCCGAAGCTCAGTGAACTGCCATTGACAGAGCAGATCTATGTGGCGCAGAAGAAGGCGATCGAGGAGGCGGCAAAGCGCGGAAGCTGCGTATTCATCGGCAGATGTGCCGATTATATTCTGAAAAGCCGTCCGGATGTACTGCGTGTCTTTGTTTATGCGGATCGTGATATCCGGCTTCGCCGCGCGATTGATGAGTACGGGGATCTGGAAGAGCATATTGATGAATTTATGCACCAGACCGACAAACGCCGCCGGATCTACTATGAAAACTATACGAATCAGCGCTGGGGCGACAGAGAAAACTATGATCTGATGCTGAACAGTGGAGATTTGGGAATTGAGAAGTGCGTGGAGTTGATTTGCCAGGCGGTGAAGTAAAAGAAGAGTGGCATTTATAGTTTCATGCAGTCGATATGAGGATATCTAAGATAACAGATGCAAAGAAGATGATTGAAATTTTTTGTAGTTATGTTATCTATATATAAAGGATCTCACCGATAGCGGTTGGACCCTTAAATGATAAGTTAAAAATAACCGCTCAAGTTTGCAGGACCGGGGCGGTTATTTTTGTGTCTTATTACTAGCTCGACCAACTTTATAGCCGAGACTAAAGCATATAAAGCATTTCGTAAAAGATATACGAGCGCAGGTTACTGGGCACGTATGCGTGCACAATAACTAGCACGGCGGCTCTGGTTTGTCAATGGGGGATTGTCTGGACGAATCCCCCTCACTATGCTATAATAAGGGGCATCAAGTCATTTTGGTTGCTTTATCGTTACTGCTCATGGCAGGTATTTTGAAAACCGGCACATGGACAGCAACATTGTATGCACGGGAGAATGAGATGAAAGAAAATATGAAAATACGAGGTCAGCTGCGGACGTATCTGCAGTGGCCGATCATACTGTCGGTATTCCTGTTGGCGGCGAACCTGGCAGTTGGGATTGTGAGCCCGGCTGCCGGTCTTGTGATGTCCGGATTTACGGTTATATATGTGCTGGTGGCACTCTGGCTGTTCATATACCGGAGAAAACGTCTGATGGGCGGACTGGTGGAGTTTTCGGCGGAGTATGCGTGGGTGCAGAAACAGCTCCTCTATGAGATGGCGGTGCCGTATGCCATCGCGGACACAGAGGGACATTTCCTCTGGTTGAACCACTCCTTTTCGGAGATCGTCGGGGAAGATAAAAACTGCCGTAAGAATATCGCGGCGGTCTTTCCGGAACTGACGCGGGAATTTTTGGATGAGATGGACGAAAAAACGAGCGTTCATTCTTCGTTTGACGGCAGATTTTACCGGATCGATATCCAGCAGGTGGCGCTGAGCGAGACGGAAGGTATGAAGCTTGGCGCGGTGGACGAGGACAGCGGTGAGATGCTTTTAGTGCTGTATCTCTGCGATGAGACGGAGATTCTGCGCTGCAAGCAGCAGATCAACAACCAGCGTCTGGTGGCGGGACTTATTTATCTCGACAACTACGACGAGGCGCTGGAGAGTGTCGAGGAGGTACGCCGTTCCCTGCTGGTTGCCCTGATTGACCGGAAAATTACGAAGTATTTTATGGCGATGGAAGGTATCGTCAAGAAGCTGGAAAATGACAAGTATCTGTTTGTGATCAAGCAGCAGTACACGAAAGAGATTCAGGAGAGCCGCTTTTCGATCCTGGAGGATGTCAAGACGGTTAATATCGGAAATGATATGGCTGTCACGCTGAGTATCGGTATGGGTATGAACGGCGACAGCTACATCCGCAACTATGAGTATGCGAGAACGGCGATTGATATGGCGCTGGGACGCGGCGGCGATCAGGCGGTCGTCAAGGATGGCACGAAGATCCGCTATTACGGCGGCAAATCGCAGCAGCTGGAAAAAACGACCCGTGTCAAGGCGCGTGTCAAAGCGCATGCGATGCGCGAGCTGATGGATACGAAGGATAAGATGCTGATCATGGGACACAAGATCGGCGATACGGATTCCTTTGGTGCGGCGATTGGTATCTGGCGGATTGCGACCTCTTTTAATAAAAAGGCGCGGATCGTCATCAATGGGGTCAATTCTTCCGTGAAACCGATGATGGCGCGGTTTGAAAACAGCTCTGATTACCCGGAGGATCTGTTCTTAACCGGCGAGGAAGCGGCAGAGTGGGCGGATTCCAACACGATGTTAGTTGTGGTTGATGTCAACCGCCCGAGTATCACGGAGGCACCGGAACTGCTCAAGCAGATCAAAACGATCGTGGTGCTCGACCATCACCGCCAGAGCAGCGAGATCATCGACAATGCGGTGTTATCTTATGTCGAGCCGTATGCGTCTTCGGCGTGTGAGATGGTAGCCGAGGTATTGCAGTATATCGGCGACGACGGCATCAAGATCAAGCCGGCGGAGGCGGATGCGATGTACGCCGGTATCGTGATTGACACAAACAATTTCATGAACCAGGCAGGTGTCCGCACCTTTGAGGCGGCGGCGTTCCTGCGTAGAAACGGCGCGGATGTCGTGCGTGTGAGAAAGCTGTTCCGCGACCGGCTGGAGGACTACCGGGCGAGAGCTGAGGCGATCCAGAAAGCAGAGATTTATCACGGCGCATTTGCGATTTCCGTGTGTCCGTCCGAAGGACTTGAAAGTCCTACCGTGGTTGGCGCACAGGCGGCAAATGAGCTGCTGGATATTGTAGGCATCAAGGCGTCATTTATCCTGACGCAGATGGGCGACACGATCTATTTCAGCGCGCGTTCGATCGATGAGATCAACGTGCAGATTATCATGGAGCGCTTGGGCGGCGGCGGACACCGCACGATTGCGGGCGCACAGCTTAAGGGTGCGACGATCGATGAAGCCAGAGAGAAATTAAAAGATCTCATTACGGATATGATGGAGAAAGGAGAAATATAACGATGGAAGTTGTATTATTAGAGGATGTAAAGGCACTTGGCAAAAAAGGTCAGATTGTAAAGGTAAGCGACGGCTATGGACGCAACTTTATTCTGACAAAGAAACTGGGAATCGAGGCAACACCGAAGAACTTAAATGATCTGAAGCTGCAGAAGGCAAATGAGGCGAAGATCGCGGCAGAGCACCTGGCAGCAGCGAAGGATCTGGCAAAACATCTGGAGGATAAGTCCATCACCCTGTCCATCAAGGCAGGCGAGGGCGGAAAAGCATTCGGCTCTGTTTCTTCCAAGGAGATTGCAAAGGCGATCAAAGATCAGTTAAATCTGGATATTGACAAGAAGAAACTGGTTCTGCCGGAGCCGATTAAGACCTTTGGCACACACGAAGTTCCGATCAAGCTTCACAAAGAAGTAACCGGAAAACTGGCAGTAAAGGTTGTAGAAGCTTAATATGGAGGACTGAATCATGGATGAAGCCCTGATAAAGCGGGTTCTCCCGCACAGTGTAGAGGCGGAACAGTCAGTCATCGGATCCATGCTTATGGATCGGGAAGCAATTATCGCGGCGTCTGAGATTATCACAGGCGCCGATTTTTACCAGCACCAGTACGGCGTCATGTTTGAGTCGATGGTCGAGCTTTTCAATGAAGGAAAGCCGGTCGATCTGGTGACGCTTCAAAATCGGCTGCGCGAAAAAGATGTTCCGCCGGAGGTCAGCAGCCTGGACTTTGTCCGGGATATCATGACATCTGTGCCGACCTCGGTCAATGTCAAATCGTATGCCAATATCGTGCGGGAAAAGGCAGTCCTGCGCCGTTTGATAAAAGTGAATGAGGAGATTGAAAACCTCTGTTACGGCGGAAGGGACAAGCTGGAGGATATTCTGGCGCACACGGAGAAATCGGTGTTTGACCTGCTTCAGAGCCGCGGAGGCGGAGAGTTTGTGCCGATCCGCCAGGTGGCGTTGAATGTTCTGGAAAAGATTGAGGCGGCGTCGAAGAGCAACAGCACCGTCACGGGTATTCCGACCGGATTTATCGATCTGGATTACCGGACGTCGGGATTCCAGCCGTCCGATTTTATTTTGATTGCGGCGCGTCCTTCGATGGGTAAGACGGCGTTTGTTCTGAATGTCGTCGAGCATGTGGCGGTCAAAAAAGGGCTTCCGTGCATGGTATTCAGCCTGGAAATGTCGAAGGAACAGCTGGTCAACCGTATGCTGTCGATGGAGTCGAATGTCGATTCCCAGAAGCTGCGTACCGGTACGCTGACGGATTCCGACTGGGATGCCGTCGTGGAAGGCATCGGTACGATCGGAAGTTCCAAGCTGATCATCGATGATACGCCAGGTATCTCGATCTCGGAGCTGCGCTCGAAATGCCGCAAGGTGAAGCTGGAGTACGGTTTAAGCCTTGTCATTATCGACTATTTACAGCTGATGAGCGGCAGAGGAAAGAGCGGAGAGAACCGCCAGCAGGAGATCTCGGAGATTTCCCGTTCACTAAAGGCGCTGGCGCGAGAGCTGAATGCGCCGGTTATCTCCCTGTCGCAGCTTTCCCGTGCCTGCGAGACACGTCCGGACCACCGCCCGATGCTTTCGGATCTGCGTGAGTCTGGTGCGATTGAGCAGGATGCCGATGTGGTTATGTTTTTGTACCGTGATGATTATTACAACAAGGATACGGATACGCCGAATATCGCGGAGGTAATCATTGCCAAACAGCGTAATGGCCCGATAGGAACGGTGCAGCTGATGTGGAGACCGGAGCTGACGAAGTTTGCGAATTTGGCGAAATAGGGTCGCTGGGGGACGGGACTGGAGAAAAGGAATGGAAGATGCTTGAATTAATACAGAAATCAGATGTGGCGGATTTAGATACAGTTCGCCATTTTTATCGCGCGCTAGCGGGAACGGAGTTCTGCGCGTGGACGGATGCCTATCCGGGGGAGCCGGAGCTGCAGTCGGATGTTTCAAGAAATTCGCTGTTCTGCATCCGGGATGATGCGTCAGGAGAGATCGCGGGGATGGTTTCGATCGATGATGATCCGGAGGTGGAATCGATTCCGTGCTGGTCGGAAGAGCTGCAGCCGTCGGCAGAAATTTCCAGACTGGGTGTGGCGGAGAAGTACCAGAACCGAGGCATCGCACGCGAGCTTCTGGCAGGCGCGATGGAGGAACTTAGAAGACGCGGCTGCAAGAGTGCCCATATGCTGGTGGCGAAGGATAATGTGAAAGCGCTGCGGTCATACGCGAAGCTGGCCTTTGAGAAGGTCGGTGAGTATGTGCTGCAGGGGCATGATTACTGGTGCTTTGAGAAGAAGCTGTAGAATGGAGAGGGGAAATTTAATCCCCTCTTTTTATTTATGTCATTCATTCGCCTTCTACCGTCAGCGAGCTGGCATTTAGCTACGATATGGTAATCGTTCCGATCGATGGTGAAGGAGTTCCGGAACTTGTTTTTTATGTAAATGCTATTCATATTTAGTTTGAACCCCGCATATAGTAGTAGTAAGGTACCGGGGAGGACAAGCAGAATGAATAAGAACAAGCATTACCTGATTTCGGATGCTTCCAGACAGGTGCAGGTGGAGGCTCACGTGCTCCGGTACTGGGAGGACGAGCTGGGGCTTCCGATTCCGAGAAATGAACTGGGGCATCGGTACTATACGGAGTTTCATATCCAGCTGTTCCGTCAGATCAAGCAGTTGAAGGAACAGGGGTACCAGTTGAAAGCCATACGGGGAATCCTCGGAAAAGTGGAAGAAAATCAGAAAACAGAACCGGAAGCGCTTTTGGAAGCGCAGGCACAGGCGGTTTTCCGGGAAACGGGAACAGGAGAGCGTAACATGAGCAGGCAGGAAAATATGGAAATGAAAAAAAATACAGAGGTAGAAAACAAGGAAACAGAACTGCCGCAGGCAGAGGTTTCCCAGCCTCTGGCGGGGGAGAAAATGCGCCAGTTTCAGGAGATCATGAACCAGGTCATCGGGCGCGCGATCGAGGAAAACAGTGAAAAACTGAGCCAGGATGTTAGCTATCTGGTGCATGATAAATTGATGAAGGAGCTGGAATACCTGATGCGGGTCTCTGATGAGCGGGAGGAAGAGCGCTTCAAGCGCCTCGACGAGGTCATCCGCGCGTATCAGCGGGAAAACCAGGGGCGAGCGGAAGCAGCAGCGGCTGCGCCAGGGCGGTTTCCATTTTTCCGGTCCCGTGTAAAGAAAAAGAAATTTGGACGGAATGGGAATAAGATGTGATAAGTTCTGCAAAAGGGCATAAAAAAACCTGTCGGAAACGACAGGCTTTTTTATGTAGATATTTCGTTTTTGTTTGTGTTTAATTAGCCCTGCTCGATAGCGCCGGTCGGACATACGCCTGCACATGTACCGCAGTCGATGCAGCTGTTAGCGTCGATATCGTATTTGCCATCTCCCTGAGAGATTGCTCCAACTGGACATTCGCCAGCACAGGAACCACAACTTACACAAGAATCAGTAATTACAAATGCCATGATAAAATCCTCCTTTTATATTTATGCGTTTGGCTATATTCTATACTAAAAATGCGAAATATTCAAGGAGAAATTGATGGTTTTCATGTTCTAAAATAAAAGCAATGGAAAAAACCGATTTTTCTGGAAGTCAGTATTCCTACAGGGTCGAGAGCGTTGAGAGCGCGTGCTCCCGGACGATCGTCTCATAATGCTCCTCATAGTATGCCTCAAATGCATTCGGGGCAGCGGCAGTCTTTAATGGTTCGCTGTACTCGGACAGGAGATTGCACAGGCGGTTGAATGCGTCGGTGCTGTCGGCTGTCTGGCGGACAACAAGGTAGTAACGACCATCGGACGGGTGTTTATAAAGCGTGTTCGGTGTTTCGCAGACTGGAGCTGCGATGCGCGCTGCCCGGCAGACCTCGTCGAGGGAGCCGAAAGTAAAAATACGCGCTGCCGGCAGTTTGGAACCTGGCTCTGCCTTTTCAGTGGAAGGCGCGTCCGAACCGGTCAGCGGGCTTGCGGCGGTATTTTTGCCATTGTCAGTAAATAGGCTTAAAAGCCCGTCCGCGCCCTCTAAAAGCTCGTTGGCAAGCGCTGTCAGAGGCTCGTCCTCGTTTCCCGGGGAAAAGCGTGAAAAGCGGGTGTCCAGCTCTTCCGGGTCCTCGATCTTGGTAATGATCAGCATGATGCTCTCACTGGAGAGCGGAATTGCTTCCACCATCAGAGGAATATCGTCCGCCTCGAAGCCGACTTCATTCGATGCCTTCTGGATCATTTCATGGAACAGTTTTTTCGCCTTTTCCGTGCCATAGGCGAGTTCGCCCAGATTTAAGTTGCGGGCGCTCAGATCGCTGCTTGTCAGGGTGCAGCGGATCTGGTTTTCGTTGATGCGTTCTATTTTCATGGATTTTCACTTCCTTGTCTTTTGGGTGGTTAAGATACCGAATGCTTCGTGCTTCGCACTTCCGCAATTTTGCAAGACATTCGTAAGCCGCTCATTTTTCTGCGGAAAAAGGCTGCTTACTCATGTTTTGGACTTTGGAACCTTGGTATTCATCATACTATATAATATAATCACTTGGCAATTTGAATATGAAAAAAAAGCATAAAATCTTTCTAAAAACGGTTGCGGGAACCGAGGGGATCGTATACAATGAATCTTGAGAGGTGGTATAGACCGAAAGGAGGCGCGGTACGGAAGCAGCCGTTCTATTTGGAAAATACCAGCTGGAACGTGTGATCGGACGCGGTCGGAGCGGAACTGTTTTTTTAGCCAGGCATCTGGGGCTTGATGAAGAGAGAGCGATTAAGCGTGTCAGGCGGACAGAGAGCGGTTTCATTCAGGAAGCAGCGCTTTTGAAGCGGCTGCGCCATCCGGGAATCCCGATCATCTACGATCTGGAAATTGACGAAAATTATTATTATCTCATCGAGGAATATCTGTGCGGTGAGTCGTTGTATGCCCGAATTGAGAGAACGGGCAGTCTGCAAACGGGAGAGCTTATCCGTCTGGGAATTGAGCTTTGCCGGATCATGAATTATCTGCATTCATTCAAACCAAATCCAATCTTATATTTAGATCTCCACCCCGGGAATCTTCTAATCTGCCGGGAACAATTAAAATTGATTGATTTTGATCAGGCGGCACTGGCGTCTTTGAGCCAGGAACGATCTGTTTGCTATGGAACAAAAGGCTTTGCAGCCCCCGAACAGTACGAGGGAGGGACTCTGGATGAGAGGACCGACATCTATGCCATTGGCGCCCTCCTGTACTATATGGGGACAGGGCATGCCCCAGAGGGGGAGATAAAAGCAGGACAGGGAAGCTGTCGGGGAGATCTGTACATTCTTATGGGGCGATGTCTCAGAACAGAGAAAAAAGAGCGCTGCCAGAGTGTCCGGGAAGTGTTAGAGGCATTGGAAAAACTGGAGGCGCGCATATTTGCAGAACGTCATATACCACTTCTCAGGATTGCCGCAGCAGGCAGCCGGAGCGGAATCGGGGTTACACATACCGCACTTGGCGCGGTCCGATATCTGCGGCAGAAAGGAGTTTCCTGCCTTTACAGGGAGCAGAATGACACGGGGGCAGTCCGCAGGCTGGCATCCTGGTATGGGCTGGCGCCGGATGAACATGGAATTTATTACATGGACGGTCTGGCGTTGAAACCCAGATACAGCGATGTGGTGCAGCTGGAACAGCCAGTGTTTGAAGTGATTTTAGATGACTGCGGAACCGAGCTCCAGACGGTTCTGGAGGGGGAGTATGATTTGATTCTTTTCGTCTGTGGATTGCAGCCGTGGGAGAAAGAAGATTCTCTGCGGGTGATCCGGTTTCTGGGAGCAGAAGAGGGACTCCAGATTTTATTAAATCACAGAAAATGCGGGCGGGATTATCTTCCGGAGGAGGTCCGGCATCTTAGGTATCTGCGGCTTCCGTTTTTAACCCCGCCGTTCGATGCAGGCGGAAGGCGGGGGCAGGAAAATGAGGCAGCGGAGGAGACAGAATTTTTTGAAAGGATTTTCTGGGAGGCAGCTCTCAAAAAAGGACGGGGGACTAGACAGGCAGCAAAAGAAGGGGGACTCTGGCGGAACATCCGGCGAAGGTGGGAGCGCTTTATGGGTGGATTCCCGTGGCAGTGGAAATAGGAGGAAATACAGATTAGAATCGGAAAACGGGGCGAAGGCTCAAAAGTGGGGCGAAAATTCAGGCAAAAACCAGTGCCAGACACAAAGCAGGCCGGGACAGAACGCTTGGAATGTATCGGGATAGCCGGGAGCGGACCATCGGTTGGGGTGACACACTTTTCGCTTATGACGGCAGCATATCTGTCCGGGGTTCTGTGCCGGCGAACGGCGGTTCTGGAACAAAATGAGAGCGGCTCATTTGCACAGCTTGAAAAGATATTCCGGACGGGAAAAAGAAGGGAAAAACCGGTTATAGACGGGGCAGGACAGCCGTTTGAAATTAGGGGAATTTTTTTCTATCAAAAGGCTGAACGTGCAGAATGGTACGATTGTTCGGAAAGGGGGATGGAGGCGATGGTGATCGACTTCGGAGCCTTGACACAGAAGAATCAGGATGCCTTTTTTCGATGCAGCCGCTGTTTTCTGGTCGGTTCGGTCAGCGGATGGCAGCTGGCAGATTTTGCGGCATTGGCAGCAGAAAAGCAAAAATGGAAAAAATGGTGTGAGTATTTCGTCTCATTTGGAGAAGAGGAAGCTGTAAAAATGGCAGAGCAATATCTGGATATCCGGATCCGGCGAATCCCACTGCAGAAGAACGCATTGATGGTTACGGGAGAGTCCATGACTTTTTTTGGAAAATTCCTACGATAAGCGAGGCAGACCTGGGGTTATAAATTACCGATTATCTCCGAAAGGTCAAAAGTTAGAAGGGGCTGTTTTCGCGGAATGGAGAAGGTGTGGAATGGTAGTGAGAAAAAGTAAAAAAGAAGAGGCAGAGAGGAGGCGTAGGGAACAGCAGAGAATATTTGTCGAGGGATTACAGCGATATAAAAGCAAAGGAATCCAGATTTTAATTGATGGGAGGGAGTGCAGGCCAGAAGAATACAGGAAGCTGTGTGAGTTCCGGGAGGACGGCTCGTTTTATATGGCTGATTACGTCGGAGCGGAGACAGGAGTGCTGACAGAGATACATTTTGACCGGGTTTACAACCGGTGATAAGAGAGGTGCCGTTTTGTCCGTATCTGGACAGTCCGCCGGATTTTTCTTTCGGAGAAAATGGTGAGAACTGTTTAGATGGTGCTATTACAGTTACTGGGCACGTATGCGTAAACAGTAACCTATTACAGGGAAAATGAAAGAGGAGTTAAGAAAAAAGTCAACATTCCATGGAGCTGGTGTGATATAATAAGGGCACTTAGCGAGGTATTTTCGAGCTTAGTGCTTATGGTATTACCTTAACATACACCGGAGGAAAACATGGAAAGAGGAAGATCAAGGAAAGCACGTTCGGGCTGTCTGGGACGGATTTTCGGGTTTGTGCTGTTTTTAATCGTGGCAGCCGTTGGTGTGATTGCAGCGATCAAATATATGCCAAGCCGGGAGAGGGCGGATTTGGATGCTCTGTACGCGGCGGGCGGCAGCGACCGGGTGGCGCTGTATCTGAACTATGAACGTCAGGAGGAGAGCGGGGTCTACGTGGACGGGCAGACATATCTGCCGGCTGCGTGGGTAGATGCGAACTTAAATGAACGTTTTTACTGGGATGCCAATGAGGAAATACTGGTGTACGCCCTGCCGGAGGAGATCGTGAAAAGCGACGAGACGACAGTGGATGAGGACGGAAAAAAGATCCTTTACCGGGATGGCGATGCAGTTTATCTTTCACTGGCTCTGATTCAGAAATACACCGATGTGCGTCTGCAGGCGTATGATGGTGAGGCACAGAAGCGGGTTTTCGTGGAAAATAACTGGGATCCGATCACGGTGGCAGATGCGGCGTGGAGCGCCAAGATCCGCTTAAGAGGCGGCTTGAAAAGCCCGATTGTGACTGAGATAAAGCGCGGCGGGACAGTGACGGTGCTGGAACAGTATGACAACTGGGCGAGAGTCATGACACCGGACGGTCATATTGGATATATGCACAAGTGGAAGATGAAAAATCTGCATGAGGAGACGTTAAAGAGTGATTTTACTGCTCCGGTCTACCAGAATATTTCACTGGATCAGAAGATTGTGATGGTCTGGCATCAGGTAACGATCGCGGCGGCAAACCAGGCGATGGATTCTCTGATTGCAAAGACGAAAGGTGTCAATGTCATCGCGCCGACGTGGTTTACGCTTAGTAGCAACAGCGGCGCGTATGAATCTCTGGCAGATAAGTCCTATGTGGATCGGGCGCATGAAAAAGGTCTGCAGGTCTGGGCGGTACTCGACAATTTCAGCCGCGAATGCAGCAAGAACGTGCAGGCGGAGGTGCTTCTTTCCAGGACGTCTGTGCGCGAAAAACTGATTGAAAATATGATGACAGAGGCGGACCGTTATGGATTTGACGGTATCAATCTGGATTTTGAGAGTTTGAAGACGGCGGCGGGCGTCCATTACATTGAGTTTATCCGCGAGCTGTCGGTTTCCTGCCGAAAGAAAGGGCTGGTGCTGTCGGTCGATAACTATGTTCCGGCGGTATATAACCGTTTCTACAACCAGAAAGAGCAGGGCAACGTCGCAGATTATGTGATTATCATGGGTTATGATGAGCACTATGCAGGCGGCGAAGCCGGTTCTGTTTCTTCGATCGGATATGTCGAAAACGGCATCAAAGATATGCTTTCCCTGGTTCCGAAGGAAAAGGTAATCAACGCAGTCCCGTTCTACACAAGGCTCTGGACGGGAAGCGGCGACAATGCGTCCTCCCGTGCGATGGGAATCTCCGAGGCGACAAAATGGGTGTCGGAGAGCGGCATGGATCTGACCTGGGATGATTCGGCTGGTCAGTATTACGGCAGGCTGGACAGCCAGAACGGCGAACAGCAGCTCTGGATGGAGGAGACAAAGTCTCTGGGACTCAAGATGGATTTAATCAAGAAATACGACCTGGCAGGCGTAGCCGGATGGCGGCTGGGGCTGGAAACCAGCGACGTCTGGGATGTGATTGGCTGGGAGTAGAGACAATTTAATTAAGATTCAATGATTCAAAGTAGGGTGGAAGTCTCATGCGGGAGCGTGGGGCTTCTGCTTTTTTATGTAATAGGAAATTCCTTGGAATCCCCTATTACACAAAAAGGCACTAACGTGCCAATGATGCGCACTCGCGCGAAGATGTAGTTTGTCGCAAGCGACCGCGCTCGGCGCGAGAATGTGCCAAGGCACATTCTTCTTTATAAAAAAAGAGCGTCTTGGACAAAAAACCTCCGGGCGGAAAGATTGATTCATCCGCCTGGAGGTTATTAAAACATCAAAAATATTGTTTTGTCTGGGAGAAATGTGATTATTCTGCCTCTTTTGCCTGATCGATCAGGTTGGTGTAGAAAGCAAGAAAACTGTCATCACCTTCAGCGATCATAGCTTCCGGATGGAACTGTAAGCCCATCACGTAGTCTTTATCTTCTCTGACGATTGCTTCGATGATTCCATCTGGAGCAGTAGCAACGACTTTCAGGTTGTCACCTAACTGATCGACTGCCTGATGATGCCAGGAGTTTACAGTGTAGGTGCCTTCTCCGCCAAATGCGGCAGCAACGATGTTATCTTTGTCTACGGTAATCTCATGTTTTGCGAATACCTTACGGTCCGGATCGCGATGTTCGATATCGGACGGATTCTGAGTCGGAAGATCCTGATATAAGGTACCGCCGCTTAATACGTTTAAGAACTGCATGCCACGGCAGGTGCAGAGCATCGGGATATCCTCATCGAGAGCTGCCTTGATTAAAAGAGAATCAGAAGTATCTCTGACTTCGTTTACAGTCTCTAATTTTTCGTTTGGCTCTTCGCCGTAGTAGCTCGGATCAATATCTTCGCCGCCGGTCATAACCAGAGCATCGATTTCTGCCAGAGCATTTTTCGCGTCATCCTCGGTTTTGATCTGAGGAAGATAAATTGCTTCGCCGCCAGCTTTGGTAACGGCATCTATATATAACTGTGCATCTTCGTCGATTTCGTCTGCATTCCATGAAACGCCGACTTTGACTTTCTCTTCTTCGTCATTCGCCGCTTCTTCGGCAGTCTCTGCTTCGCCTTCTGTCTCGGTTACTTCGGCTTCATCCGCTGTTGTATCGGCTGCCGGTTCAGACTTTGTTCCACAAGCTGTTAAAGAAAAAGCCAGGGATAAAGAAAGAAGCACTGCACTGGTCATCATTTTAATTTTTCTCATTCGAATTTCCTCCCTAATACAAATTGTCCTCCCAAACATGGCTGGATTCTAACATAAAACAGTCGGAAAAATACAAAAAGATACATAAAATTACAAAATAAAATAAAATAATTTTTAATGTTACCTAAAAGATATAATATAATTTTGTAGATATACGAAAAATGAGCGAAAATAAGGAGGCGTAAATGGAAGCGAAGAATTGAGTAGGGAGGAGTACGGGGAAAAGCCCTGATAACAGAAAGTTATACCTTCATTCCCTTTCTTAATTGGATTTTCCCCGCAGGCAGGCGTTACAATAAGGACGGAAAAAACAGACGGGCAGCCGGATCAAGGCTGCGGGGCTGATAGAGATGGCGGAGTGCAGGAAAGACTCCGAGAGAATATGACAAACCAAATGGAGGAAATCAAAACATGGGGAAATCACTTACCAGAAAGATTATTGAGTCACATTTCGTATCGGGCGATATGACGCCGGGCAAAGAAATTTTTATCAAGGTGGATCAGACATTGACACACGATATCAATGCCGTTATGACTTATCTGGCATTCGAGGCGATCGGGCTGGACCGTGTCCGCACGGAGTGCAGCGTCAGCTATCTCGATCACAATTTATTATATGTAGATAATAAGACGCCGGACGACCACATTTATTTGCAGTCCGCAGCAAAGAAATTCGGCGTGTATGTGTCCAGACCGGGCAACGGCATCTGCCATACCGTTCATGTATCCCGTTTCGGTGCGCCAGGCAAGGTATCGATGGGCGGAGACAGTCACACACCGCATGGCGGCGCGATCGGTATGCTGTGTATCGGTGTCGGCGGCATGGATGTAGCAACGGCGATGACGGGTGTTCCGATGCGTCTGACGATGCCGAGAGTCGTCCGTGTCAACCTGACCGGTAAATTAAGGCCGGGCTGCAACTCGAAGGAAGTTATCCTGGAAATGCTTCGCCGCGTGACCATCAAGGGCGGTCTGGGAAATGTATATGAGTACGTGGGACCGGCAGTTGCCGAGATGGAGATTCCGGCACGTGCGACCATCGCAAACATGGGTGCGGAAATGGGCGCGACCACGTCCATTTTCCCGGCAGATGCACAGGTAAAGAGATTCCTGGCTGCACAGGGACGCCCGGAAGCATATACAGAGCTTCTTCCGGATGAGGACGCCGAGTACGACGAGACGATCGATATCAATTTAAGCGAGTTAGAGCCGTTGATCGCATGTCCGCACCAGCCGGACAATGTTATGCCGCTGCATCAGGCGGAAAAGAAGAGAGTACAGCAGGTATTTATCGGAAGCTGTACCAATGCAAGCTATGCCGATATTGCAAAAGCAGCACTTGTATTTAAGGGACATCATGTGAATGAGGATGTAAGCTGTACCTGTGCGGTTTCTTCCAAGCAGGTGTACCGTCAGCTGATGCGCGATGGATATGTGGAGATGCTTCTGGATGCAGGTGTCCGTCTTCTGGAGATTGCCTGTGGTCCGTGCTGCGCAATCGGTCAGACTCCGGCGACCGACGGTGTGGCAGTCCGCACCTCCAACCGTAATTTCAAGGGACGTGCCGGGAATCCGACTGCCAAGATCTATCTGGTAAGCCCGGAGAGTGCTGCAGCGACAGCGATTATGGGAACCTTCGCAACAGCAGAAGATATTATGGGTGAAAATGTGAAGATCCTGGATTCAATTCACGAGCCGGATCAGTACGATATTGATGATTCGATGATTCTTCCGCCGCTGTCTCTGGAGGAAGCTGCGAAGGTGGAGATTGTCCGCGGACCGAACATCAAGTTTCTTCCGGTTCCGGAACCGCCGCAGGAGACACTGGATGCTCCTATCAGCTTAAAAGCTCGTGATAATGTATCCACCGATGATATTACACCGGCAAGTGCTGAGTTCAGCAGTATGCGTTCCAATATTCCGTTGATGTCCCAGTATTGCTATCATCGATATGATCCGGAATTTGCAGCTCGCGCAAAAGAAATGGGACAGAGCGTTATCATCGGCGGTGAAAACTATGGACAGGGTTCCTCCCGTGAGCATGCGGCTATTAATCCCATGTATCTGGGTGTAAAAGCGGTCATTGCCAAGAGTATTGCCCGTATCCATAAAGGAAATCTGGTAAATCATGGCGTAATTCCGATGCTGTTTGAGGATGGAGCTGATTATGAACGTCTGGAGCAGACGGATGAACTTCATATCGATAACCTGCGGGAGCAGATTGCAGCACACCGTGTGCAGATTACTGATAAGACAAAAGGATTTTCCTTCTGGGTTAAATTAGAACTGACAGATAAGGAAATCGAAGTTGTCTTAAATGGCGGACAGCTGAGAACACTGAAAAAACAGCTGGAAGCAGAGAAAGAAGCGTAGTCATTTATTAATTATGCCTCCATTATATTTTTTATATACAATAACTACTTATTCACCAACTTATTTATTTTGGGAAAAGGCGCCTGTGCGGATGTGCAGGCGCTTTTTCGTGCGACTTGACGGAAGAAAGACATTTGTAGTAATCTTGTGGTAGAATAAGAGTGAAAATTGTGAAAGAAATTGAGAAAAAGACATTGTTTGGAGCGCTTTTTGCGGTGATAGTCAAGGCGTTAAGTGTCCTTACGGAGAATATCGAGGTATTCGGTATAAGAATATATCTTAGCCTTTCCAGATTTGTCTGTTTGCTTCAAGATTCCATCATTGACCAAAATGGAGACTACCTTTGACACAGTATTATAGGACATTTCAAGAGCTGTAGAGGTTTTCTGAATATCAATAATAGGATTTGATTCCAAATAGGCAAACACTTTAAGAACGCTGGTACGCTGTCTCTTTGTGAGAGCATCAAATAATTTTGTGCTTTTATCGTGTAATGCAGTAAGATAATCAATTGTATGAATCGCATCTTCTGCAGAATCTGCAAAAGCCTGAAGGAAAAAAGAAATCCATTGCTCATAATCACCAGTACGTCGCACCTGAGTCATACGGTCATAGTACTCAATACGGTTCATCTTGAGGTAATAAGAAATATAGAGTGCGGGAGTAGACAGAATGCCTTTTTCCATTAGGAAGAGCGTAATGAGAAGTCGTCCAACACGTCCATTACCATCAAGGAAAGGGTGAGTGGTTTCAAATTGATAGTGGATTAATGCGGCTTGAATCAAAGGGTCAAGAGTATCATCACTATTGATATATTTTTCAAGGTCGGACATGGCTGTTAGCATATCTTCAGGATTTGGCGGAATATATCGAGCGTTTTTGAGAGTACTTCCCTGACCGCCAATCCAGTTTTGTGAATACCGGAATTCGCCAGGATTCTTTTCCTGTCCTCGCGCGCTTTCCAGAAGAACTGCATGAGTTTCTTTAATTAGACGATTGCACAGAGGTAGTGTTTTCAGCCGCTCAAGCGCAAACTCAGTCGCACGGATATAGTTAACAACATCGGAAACATCTCGATTGGTGTTGTCTTCAATCAGAGGATTCAAGATATCCTCAAGGGTGCACTGTGTACCTTCAATCTGTGAGGAAAGAAGGGCTTCTTTACGGACATACATGGAAACAAAAAGTCCCATGTTTGGTATACGGGAGGAAAGCCCTTCAAGTGTTGCTATTTTCTTGTTTGCATCAATAAGTTTCGTGAGAAGCTCACCAGATACCTCAATAGGAGGATTTGGTGGAAGCGGAGCTGGCCGAAAGGATTCATACGCCATTTCGCCTGACAGATTACTCACGAGTGTTCCTGCTCGGTTTGTCATAATTGTTTTTTTCCTCCGAAAAATGGAAATTGAAATTTTTGAGGCTATTTTAGCATAGAAATTTCAAGAAATCAACTTATTGTGAAAATAAAGAACGGAAGAAATTTCAGAAAAACGGCTTTTTGTGAAATTACTCAAGCAAAATTACCTTGGAAATTTCAAGTTTAGAATTTTATATTTTGATTTTGCCTTGACCCGGACGGATTGCCGCTGGAGCTGCACGAATAATTATGGGAGAGAAAAGAGCATATAAAGTCAGAAAGCCCGGTGGAGACCGGAAGAAGCTGAAGCCGGAGCAGGAAGGTCTGAAAGTCGGGATACGGCTTATGGTGGAAGTGTATAGTTTATGACGGAAATAAAATGAACTCCTGGAGTGCAAAAAAAGCCCTCGCTGTGTGTGATACACAGTGGGGGCGTTGGTCAGATTCTTTGCATGGTATTTCATTCTTTAAGAAACGCTGCATGGTAAAGAAAAAGTGATTCAAAGTTAATGGGGGCAGAACCCATTAACACCAAGAATGAGGCAGCTAAGCCATATTTTATACAAATCCTCGCCTTCGGTAAGCTTTAACCCCGTAATTTCAATAATTTTTTGGATTCTGTAATTCATAGTGTTCCTGTGAATGTGAAGATGATTTGCTGCAGTTATTACATTGCGGAAGAAGAGGTAGGTTTGTAATGTATCTAAATAATCGGTTCCGAATTCTTGATCATAGGCCTGTAATCTGAGTATTTCTGGAAGGCAGAAATAGTTCGGCTGACTATATTTTTTCAAAGTGGAAACCAGGTAAGGCATATTGTATTCCTGAAATCGATAGATATTCTGCCTTGGATTCTGTTTCATTCCAATTCGTAGAATCTCTAGGGATTGTTCTACAGATGCACTAAATTCAATGATATTTGAAAAATGGTGACTGCAACCAGCGGCCAGATGATAAGTTTGAAAGAAGTTATCCAAGTTATTGGCAACTGATTCCAGATCTTTGGTTTCAAGAAGCAGATATAAGATATTGCCGATACAGACTGCTTTATAGGTTGGATAAATCATACCAAGATGATTTTTGTAAGCAGTGATGGAACGTTCTTGATTGTCCGATTGGTACGCATCCCGGAAGCCAATAGCCATGGTATAGAAGTGTTCTCCCGGAATCCAGCCAAATCCTTTTGCCCGTAAATTAAATTCTTCCTGATTGCCGATGCGTCCGGAAATAAGTTCAAATAGAAGATTTTCACGATAACTGAGTGCAAAGCCTATTTTATTTCGCTCTAATTCTAACGATAGGACGTTTGCCAAAATATCTAGTATTTGACAATCGCCGTCTTCAAAGGGACGTTTCTGTGGAATCACTACGATCCAGCCAAAATATCGGTGCTCAATAACAATTTTTACAATCAGACGTTCTTTCTTCTTCTGGTAATTAGAATGTTCAATAAAGGCATGTTCGGTTTGTTCGATACTGGGCAGAAGTGTTTTATAGTCGTATTTTTCGAATAGATCGGAGGTTACAAAATTGTGTTTGATGATGCATTGAATTAGTTCGTCATCAACTTTCTTTAGTTCTTTCAGATCAGACCAGTGAAGAACACGGGTGGATGTATCCGATAAAAATAAGGGGTTTTTGAGAAGTTCTGCACCTGTAGATAGGATGGTATTCACATCTTTACGGTTTATCAGGCATTGGCTGAGTTTGTAATGAGCTTCTTCAATTCGTCGCTCTACTTTTAGTATATGCTGCAGCTGGAATGTAAGCTCAGTTTGAACGGTAGGTTCAGCCAGCATAACATAGTTTTCGATCCAATCAGGGATTTCTGTGTCATCTGTGCCGTTCGGCAAAATGATCCAAAGTATATTTTGGTTGTCTTTGGGGATTTGAAGGCAATCATCAGAATGAATAATATATGCGGTAGCTTCTGTAAATGTTTCTCTTACAGGGAGGTTGTTTTGAACGTGAAAAATTGGGGAATCTGGATAGAGGATGCTTTCTTTTTTTAAAGCGTGATAAGCAGAAAGCTTTTGCATGAATGATAGGAATGATAGCATAAGGGACTCCTTTCTACTTGTGCATTCTGCACAAGATGTTTTTTTGATATTGTATCAGATATACGAAGTAATCAGTTTATATTTTTTTTATAATCTGTTCATCAAAATAATTATTCTTAATCCTCATTTTATTACATTATTTTGATTTTAGCTACGGATATTTATATTCAACATTGATTGAAAAATCAGGAAGGAGTTGGAAGTATGAAAGAATTCTATTTGGTTAATGGTAAAATTCTGGATGTAAGAACAGGAAAATTTATCAAGGCAGATTTAAAAATTACTGGTAAGCAAATTGCATCAGTTCAGGAAAAGGCGCCGACTGAAGCAAAGAAGGTGGACTGCAGTGGAAAATATCTGATTCCAGGTATTATGGATGCTCATGTGCATCTTGTATGGGAAGGAACAGCCAAGGACCCCATGTATGAGACTGTACGGGACGGAAACTATTTAAATTTTGCCAAAGGTGTTTCTTCGGCGGAAAAATCCTTAAAGAACGGGGTAACGACTGTACGCGATTTGGGCTGTAATGATGATTGCTCGATTCCTCTGGCAAGAGCTGTGAATATTGGACTGATTAAAGGAAGTCATATTGTTCCGGCGGGAAGTGCAATTCAAGGTTCCTATGGACATTGTCCGATGATTGGCTATATTGCGAATACAAAGGAGCAGTTGATTGATAAAATTAAACGTTTGAAAGGTTATAATATCGAGATGAGCATTCCACCACTTCATTGGATTAAGATCATGGCGAGTGGAGGCGCAGCTGGATTGGAAGATGTAGGTCCATGTATGTATTCACCGGATGAGTTGAAGGCGATTACATATGAAGCACACCGTCTAAATATGAAGGTCGCAGCACATGCGCTTTCACGAGATGCTATTTCAAAATGTATTGATGCCGGAATTGATACAATTGAGCACGGAGGTGCATTAGATGAAGAACTTCTTCATAAGATGAAAGAAAATGGGCAGGTGTGGGTTCCGACTCTGCAGGTATATAAAGAACTGGCTCGAGGAAAAGGAATGATCGCAGATGTTATCGTAGAGAAGGCATCAGCTGTTGAGGAAAATCAAAAAAAGGCTTTTTCAGCAGCCATGAAAATCGGTACGAAGATTGTTGCGGGAAGTGATGCAGGTTCTCCGAATTTCGGCCCGCACCCATCCATATTTAAAGAATTAGTTGCAATGCAGGAAAATGGAATGTCAGCTGCTCAGGTGATTCGCTGTGCAACTTTGGCTGCTGCGGAGGAACTTGGGGTGAAAGACAGAGGTGTTTTAGAAGAAGGAAAAATTGCAGACATTGTAGTTCTGGATGCCAATCCATTGGTAGATTTACATGCGTTTACAGAACATTTATCGGCGGTATATAAAGAAGGTCTTTTAGTATAGAATATGGAAAATGATATTGACATTAAAGGAGGATACATTATGCATGAATTAATTGCTCAGCCTAAAATGCTTCTGGTTGTTATTGTTTATTTACTTGCTCTGGTTGGAACGGGAGTTTATTTCGCAAAGAAAGCAGCTGTAAAAAAAGAAGGAAAAGAAGATTTTTTCTTAGCAGGAAGAGGCCTTGGAAAGATTGTAGCAGTTGGTACGATTTTGGCTACATATACAGGTGGTGGTACAGTAACCGGTGGTGGAAATAGCCTAGCTTTTAATTATGGATTGTGGAGTGGTTTGTTTTTTACGATTTGTCCGGTTATCAGTATGAGTGTTTTATGTTATCTGACCCCTAAAATCCGGGAAAGCAACTGCTACACGGTATCACAGCTTCTTGAAACGAAATATGGTTCTAAAGCTAGAACAATATCAGCGGTTATCATAGCACTTGCGATGGTTTCTATCGTTTCTTATCAGTATCGAGGTCTTGGATTTATTTTAAATGCTACAACTGGTATTCCAACTACTTATTGTACAATAATCTGTTGTGCACTTGTTATTGTACTAGCCCTTTCTGGTGGATTGAAGACAGTTGCTACGACAGATGCAATGTCCGCATTTTTGATGGTAGGTGGCCTTGCAATTGGCTTGCCTGTTTTAATTAGTACAGTAGGTGGCTGGGATTGGGTTATTTCTTCTGCACAGGCCAACGATCCGGAAAGCCTTACGTTCTTCGGCGGTCAGACGCTTCTTAAATGGGTTGGCGGATATCTTCCGCTGATTCTTCTGACTTGTTCCGATCAGAACTATTATCAGAGAATTGTTGCAGCGAAGGATGTAAAAACAGCTCGTGTTGGTCTGATGGGCACTATGCTTGCTTGTTTTGTTATCATGCCGGTTGTTGCATGCTATGCATTCATTTCCCGTCAGTATTTTGGAACCAGTATTGCAGCAGGACAGGCATTGATCGGTGCAGCAACGCTTCTTCCTACGATTATAGGTGGTATTGTACTTTCTGCAGCAGCAGCATTTACTATTACCACAGGTGATTCATACCTATTGTCTGCAGCAGCTAACTTCTGTATTGATTTATATAGCAAAATCAATCCGAATGCAACTGAAAAAGAAGAACTTAAAGTCAGCCGTGCGTTTATTTTGATTGCGGGTATTGTCGCTTATGTTATTCTGACTTTCTTCCCATCGATTCTGGCAATTCAGTACTGGTCCTATACAATATATGGAGCGGGAATTACACCAGCAGTTGTTGGAGCGCTTATATGGAAAAAAGCTACAAAAGCTGGAGGTATTTCATCCATGATTGTTGGATGTGGATTAAGTATTATCTGGGAGGCAACCGGTTCTCCATTTGGATTACAGACAATTTTTGTCGCATTCCCGATTGCATTGATTATATTAATTGCGGTATCCTTAGCTACACAGCCAAAAAGTGAATGAAGTTAATGGGGTCAGACCCCATTAAGCGTTCAAGATTTCTTGGGAGAAATACTTCAAAGACAACATCAAGGTATAAGAAAAGCAGGTGAGGGGATCTTAAATGGTTTGCTCATCTGCTTCCTTTTTTGCGGATGCAATGACCGAATCCGGCAAATCCATCTTTTGAACGGATGGACAATTTAGAACCATATACCTTGCATCATGGGTTCGGATATGTTACATTTATCATATCAAGCATATATTTTTCTTTGTAAACATTTCAAGTATATCTTACATTCCAATCTAATTATGAATCTGAGAAAATCATATGCTTATCCAATTAAGAAACAATTGAAAAGCAGGAGATTTTCGATGGATTTTGCTCTGACTGTGAGGTGACGGGAGTGTTACAAAGCAGAAGAAATTCTCCTGACAGAAAGGAGGATTTATAAAAAAAGGAACTTACGCAAGAGCAAGGCGGGATCACAAGGACACGTTATTTCGGATGATATTCAGTACGAGGGAAAGTCTGCGGAGTTTGTACAATGCAGTGAACCATTCGAATTATGCAGATCCGGCGGAACTGGAGCGCGTGGCGGTTCATCTGCGCGAGGGAAAGACGCTGACGGAGTCGCGAAAGCTGGCAGCGGCGGAAGTTGGGCAGTAGGACTCAAACTGGGTGAAAAAAATAAAAAGTTTATCAGCGAAAGCGCAGAAACCAAAATGAGCACCCTGGAAATGAAAGACTCAAAAATCGGCATATGACTTAAAAATAAAATTTGAATGACCCATTTATGAGCACATAAAAGCTCATAAATGGGTCATTTTTTTACATTATGAAAAAATGAGACAAGAACGAGTCATTCCTGGAAGGTTATCAAAAAAATAAATAAAAATTTTAATTCGACAAAAACCTTGTATTTACAAGGAAAACCTCGAATTTTTTGGAAAATAAAAAAGAAAAATATTAAATAAAATCGAAAAACGTAAAAGTTGGCACGGAACTTGCTGTATATATGAGTATCAAGCAAAAGTATCAAGCAAAAAGAAAAATATATTACATGGAGGGAACACATTATGAAAGTTGGCGTATTGAAGGACATCAAAGTAGGCGAGTACCGTGTCATCGCAACCCCGGCAGAGGTAAGCATGCTGGTAGGTGACGGCAATGAGGTTTACGTTCAGAAGGGCGCGGGCGAAGGTTCTGGATTCCCGGATGAGGCATATGTGAAAGAGGGCGCGAAGCTGGTTGATACAAAGGAAGAAATTTATGCAACCTGCGATTTCGTCGCAAAGGTAAAAGAGTTTGAACCGTGCGAGTACAAGCTGCTCCGTGAAAACCAGATCGTATTTACCTGCATCCATCCGGCAGCACATCCGGAGGAGGTACAGGCACTTCTCGACAGCAAGTGTATTGCATTTACCGCAGAAGATTCCCACCGTTACGGTTCACCGAACTGCGAGGCAGCTGGTAAGGCGGGCGCACTTTTTGGTCTGGAATCCCTGCTCTCCATCAACGGCGGCAAGGGCAAATTCGTCAACGGTCTCGGCGGTGCTCCGGGCGTTAAGGCGCTGGTCATTGGAGGCGGCGTGGTAGGACGCGCAGCAATCTCTGTTCTTCATGCGCTGGGCGCGTGGGTAACGGTTATGGATATTAATATCGGAACCCTGCGTGATATCGGAAAACAGTTCAATGAGGAAGTCAATACCCAGATTTCCAACCGTTATAATCTGAAAAAGATTTTACCGGAGATCGATGTCGTGTATAATTGTGTTAGATGGCCGAAGGATGCCAAAGAATACATGATCGACCGCGAGATGGTCCGCTCGATGGAGAAAGGTTCCGTTATCGTAGATATCAGCAACGATTATGGTGCAATCGAGACGTTCCATGAGACCACCCATGAAAATCCGCGCTACATCGAAGAGGGCGTCGTACATTATTGCGTAAGCAACATTCCGGGTGCAATTTCCCAGTCTACCTCGATCGCATACGCAGCATCCGTACTGCCGCACTTCAGAAGCATCATCAACAATGGCGTGGCGCAGGCATGTGCAAAGGATGGTTTCCTGCGCCGCAGCTTAACCACCTACAAGGGATACTTAACCCATGAGGAGACAAGTGCCATCCAGGGCAGACCGTGGGTTCGTCCGGAAGACATCTTAGAGATCGCAGATCAGAAACTGGATCTGGCTCCGTCGGCAACCAAGAGCCATTCGGATAACTTTATCAAATTAGAAAAGTGATTTTCAGATAAAGGATACCGGCAGAACGCTTTTCGTGAAACGTATGGGGATACGGATGAAAAGCGCTCTGCCATTTGAGGGGAGAATAGAAGCGCTTCCGGATGGGAAATAGCTGGAGGCGCATTTGATACAGAAGAATAGGAGGGGTATCTGTGAGTGTTACAGACATTTTAGTGGACTTTGCGATCGCATCGTTTTTTATCGCGGTTGGTCAGCTTTTACGTGCAAAAGTGCCGTTGGTACAGAAATTTTTCATTCCGCCAAGCATGATTGCCGGATTTATCGCGCTGGCACTCGGGGCGCAGGGACTGGGAATCCTGCCGTTTTCTGAAAATATTGGTTCTTATGCAAGTGTTCTGATTATCCTGATTTTCGCAGGTGTCGGAATTAATGGATTTTCTTTCAATAAGAAAGATTTTAAAGCGGAAATTGACCGGATTGGTTCTTATTTTTCCTATAAAGTGCTGGCACAGGCGATTCAGTTCTCACTGGCACCGTTGTTTAGTATTTTAGTAATTTCGAAATTATTCCCGAACATTAACTATGGCTTCGGTCTGCTGCTGGCAGCTGGTTTCTCCGGCGGACACGGAACGGCAGCGGCTGTTGGTACCGCGTTTGAGAGACTGGGTGATCTGGATGCAATGGATATCGCGATGACCTGTGCAACTGTTGGTATTTTATCGGGTATCTTTGGCGGTCTGTTCTTCATCAAGCTGGGAACGAAAAAGGGCTGGACCAAATATATGAAAGGCTTCAATCAGATCTCCGATGATCTGCGCTGTGGTCTGGTGCCCAAAAATGAGCGCAAGTCGATGGGCGAGGAAACTATTTCATCCAACGTCCTGGATCCGCTGGCATGGCATCTGGCAGTGATGCTGATCGCATCCGGTATCGGTGTGGGACTCAGTAAGGGAATCTATGCAGCGATCGGTCTGGATCTGCCGAATTACCTGATGGCATTTTTGACCGCGATCGTGATGTTCCTCGTTTTCCGAAAAGTCGGCGTCGGTGATTATATTGATGAAAATGTAGTGGGACGTATCTCCGGTACTGCGACGGATTATCTGGTGTTTTTCGGAATCGCTTCCATCAAACTGGCAGTTATCGTTAAATATGCAGCTCCGCTGGCACTTCTTCTGCTCTGCGGTATTGTAATCGTAGTGGCAACTCTGATGTTCTTTGGTCCGGCGATGAACCGCGGCAGCTGGTTTGAGCGCGCGATCTTCGTATTTGGCTATTCAACGGGCGTTTTTGCGATCGGCTTCATCCTTCTTCGAATCGTTGATCCGGAAAACCGCTCCAAGACGCTGAACGATACTGCATTTGCAGCGCCGTTTACAACTCCGGCAGAGATGTTTGCGTGGTCGATGGGACCGATGATGCTCTTAAATGGCAGCCATTGGAAGTTTATCGGCATCTATTTGGTAATCATGGCAGCATGCATCATCGCAAATATCGTATTTAAATGGTGGTGGCTGAAACTTCCGTTGGATCGCCCAGGTGTGGAGGAGATCGGATAAACTTGTCTTTGCCTGTTTCCTCTGATACACTTGGAACAGGTGTAAACATAACACCGTTGTCAGGCCGGATGAACGCAGATTCAAGTCGAACGTCCGTGAGACTTGGCGCGTGATTCCGGTCAGCGGTGTTTCAGACAGGGGAGAAATGCATGGAGTTTTTAAGACAGTTATTTCATGGAAAAGGATATATTGACGGAATCACGATCATCAACCTGGATGGCGAGATTCTGTTTTCAGCAAAGTTAAATAGTAAATTTTCAAACCGGAAAGAGAGAGAAGCTTACCAGGCGCTGGTGGGACAAAATTTTTTCGATGTATTTGAAAACCTGAACGCTAAGAACAGCAGCATGATCCGGGCGATGGAGGTCGGACTGCCGGTTTACGTGGAAAATCAACTGCTTCAGACCAAGGGGCAGGAGGGCATCCATATCAGCTCTCTTTCGATTCCGATCAAGAGCGGGCGCGCCGTGGTGGGCGCGATCGATCTGTCGATGGAGGAGATGACAGACGGCGAGGAAGAGCCGGAGAGTGTGGAACTGACTTCGGAACAGATCCCGGTCGGCGGCGCTGGAAAGCTGAAAAAACACAGCGGCGCATCTTTTACGATGGAAGATATCATCGCGGTGGATGAAAAAATGAAAAATGCCAGAGACTATATACCGGTGGTGGCGGCGTGCGATCTGCCGGTTATGATCTATGGGGAAACGGGAACCGGAAAAGAGGTGTTTGCACAGTCGATCCACAATGCCAGTGAACGGAGGGATAAACCGTTTATCGCGCAGAACTGTGCGGCGTTGCCGGATACCTTGCTCGAAAGTATCTTATTTGGAACGTCCAAGGGCGCGTTTACCGGGGCAATGGAAAATAAGGGACTCTTTGAGCTGGCGGACGGCGGAACACTGTTTCTCGACGAGATCAATTCGATGCCTCTGTTTTTGCAGTCAAAGCTTCTGCGGGTTCTGCAGGATGGCAGTTTCCGCAGCCTGGGCGGCAGTGAGACGAAACGCACGAATGTGAAGATCATTGCGGCGACCAATGTGGAACCGCTTGAGGCGATCGAGAAAGGACAGCTTCGGCGCGATATTTATTATCGTCTGAGCATGATGTCGATCCGGATTCCGCCGCTGCGGGAACGGAAGGCGGATATTGGACATTTTGTCAAGTTTTATGTAAACAAACACAATGGCACGTTCCACAAGCAGGTTCAGTATGTGTCAAAGGATCTGCTAAAAAAACTGGAAGAATATGACTGGCCGGGCAATGTCCGGGAGCTGGAACACGTGATCGTTTACGGCATGAGCATGGTGGACGAGACGAGCGCCCTGCTCCAGTATAAAGACATCAAGGGAAAGCTTCTGCTGGAAAAGCAGGCGGACAGGAAAAAGACGCCGGAAAGCCTGGAAGAAGTTCCAAAACTCTGCTCGTCGCTTCGTGAGGCGGTGGCTGCCTATGAGGAAAAACTGATTTGGCAGGCGTTGGAGGCGGCGCACGGAAATATATCTGAGGCAGCGCGGATTCTGGATGTGCCGAGGCAGACGCTGCAGAGAAAGGCGAGCCAGCTGCGGGGCGAAAAGGCGAAGGAAAAACAGGAAAAAGAAATCTGAGCGATGGAGGATAGATACGGAAAATTGAGGACGATGCGGGAAGCAGAACCAGCAGAATCAGCCCGGAAAGGATGGAACGCTCAGACAGAATAACAGGAGGAAATGCAGAAATGGAGAAATACATTGGAAAATATTCTGTAAAAGATTTTTTATATCTGATTCTGGGCGCATTTATCTACAGTATCGGCACGCACAGCTTTATTGAGACGGCGAATATTGCGCCGGGCGGTGCGGTCGGCGTGGCACTGATGTTAAACCATGTGACGAACCTGCCGGTCGGACGGCTGACACTGATGGTCAATGTGCCGCTTTTAATATTGGCGTGGTTTCATTTGAGCCGTGCCTTTGCGCTGCGGACGGCGTTTGCGTGCGGAATCTGTTCGGTGGTGCTTGACTACGTGATCGCCCCGGTCTTTCCGGTTTATATGGGCGACCAGCTTATGGGAAGTCTCTACGGCGGCATTCTGGTCGGCGTCGGCATGGCGTTCATCTTTCTGTCCGGTTCGACGACGGGCGGCAGCGATGTGGTCGGCTACCTGCTCCAGAAGAAATATCCGCATGTCTCGATCGGGCGCGCCCTGATGATGATCGATGGAATCATCCTCTCCACCTCGATCTTCGTCTTTGGAAATGTCGATGCGGCTCTGTTCGGACTGATTTCCCTGTACGCGCAGACGAAGGTCATCGACATGATCATCTACGGAAATGATGCCGGAAGCGAGGCGTCGATCGTGACGAAATACCCGCAGAAAATCGCAGAACGTGTCATTAAGGAAATTGACCGTACGGTAACGCTGCTTCCGGGCAAGGGCGGCTACAGCGGCGAGGACACGACGGTGGTTTTATGTACCGTCCGCAAAACGGAGTTCAATCGTTTAAAACGCATTATTGCGGAGACGGATGAGAATGCGTTTGTGATTGTGAAGGAAACCTCGGGCATTTTTGGACTTGGGTTTAAGGATGTAGCGGAGGCACAGCAGTAGGAGCCGGGATTGGAATTAGAAAATAGCGGGATATGCCGCGAACAAGGCGAATATAGATATTATAAGAATGCATCAGGAGCTGTGCACTTGAACGAATGGTTTGAAACACACCCGTTTCTAAAACAAATGCGAAGGCGGCTGTCAGTGGAATTGGCAGTCTGCCTTCTTTTATTTTGCGGCGTCTTTCTGGCGGCACGGTATGCGGGGCTGGCGTCAGCGGGGGCGGACGCCGTGCTTGGGAAGAAAAAGCCGGTGGTGTTCCTGGACGCCGGACATGGGGATTTTGATCCGGGAAAGGTGAGTGTGGACGGAAGCCTGGAAAAGGACATCAATCTGGCGATCGCGAAGCGCCTGAAATGGTATCTGGAGCAGTCGGATGTGGAGGTCGTGATGAGCCGGGAGGATGACCGGGGACTTTACGATACGTCAGCCGGAAGCCGGAAAATGTCCGACATGAAAAACCGCTGCGCCCGCGTCGAGGAATCCGGCGCGGATCTGGTCGTCAGCATCCACCAGAACAGCTACCACCAGGAGGATGTATCCGGTGCGCAGGTATTTTATTACCGGAAGTCAGAGAAGGGGAAACGGCTGGCGGAAATACTGCAGAAGCGCTTCGACTATGCACTGGGAGACCAGAACCGCAGAAAAGCCAAACCGAATGACAGCTATTATCTCCTGCTCCACGTCAAATGTCCGATTGTCATCGTCGAGTGCGGATTTTTGTCTAACTGGAAAGAGGCGGCACTGCTGAAAACAGAAGAATACCAGGACCGCGTGGCGTATACGCTGCATATGGGGATTATGGAGTATCTGAATGGGCGCTGAAACCTTGAACTGGCGAGGAATCTTGTGTATACTAGGAGTACTTAGCGAGGTATTTTCGAGCTTAGTACGAGTCATGCCGCGCATACTAGGAGTACTTAGCGAGGTATTTTCGAGCTTAGTACGGAAGATAGATTTATTCATTGTGAGATAGTAGAAAGAAGAGTCAATATGCAAAACGAAACGAAAAAAGAACTTCATACCCAGATGTGGAAGATAGAAAATCCAAAGGACTTTACGGCGCATGACCGGGAGGTGCTTGAGAAGGCGGCAGCGATCATCCGCGCGGGCGGTCTGGTGGCATTTCCGACGGAAACGGTGTACGGCCTGGGGGCGAATGCGCTGGATGAGGCGGCAGCGAAGAAGATTTATGCGGCGAAGGGACGCCCGTCTGACAACCCGCTGATCGCGCATGTGTCCTGTCTGGAGGAGATCGCGCCACTGGTATCGAATATGCCGGAAAATGGCAAAAAGCTTGCAAAGGCATACTGGCCGGGACCGATGACGATGGTATTTCCTAAGAGCGCGATCGTGCCGTATGGAACGACCGGCGGGCTTGACACGGTGGCAATCCGGATGCCGTCTGATCCGATCGCGGCAGAGTTAATCCGTCTGTCCGGCGTGCCGATCGCGGCTCCGAGTGCGAATACATCGGGACGCCCAAGCCCGACGCGCGCTGATCACGTGCTTCAGGATATGGACGGAAAGATCGATGCGATCATCGACGGCGGTCCGGTTGGAATTGGTCTGGAATCGACGATCGTGGATGTTACGGAGGAAATGCCGATGGTTTTAAGACCGGGTGCGATCACCGTGGAGATGCTGCGTGAAACGGTCGGGGAAGTCGGCATTGATCCGGCGATTTTAGGACCGGTCAGCGCGGATGTGCGCCCGAAAGCACCGGGAATGAAATACCGCCATTATGCACCGAAAGCCGATCTGACACTGGTCGAGGGCGAGACGGAGGCAGTTGTGGAGACGATCAACCGCCTGGCAGGCGAAAAGCTGGCAGAAGGGCGCAAGGTTGGAATTATCTGTACGGACGAGACGAAAGACCGTTACCCGGCGGGGATGCTGGAAAGCATCGGTGCGCGGGCGCGTCAGGAGACTGTTGCACACAACCTGTATGCAGTTCTGCGGGATTTCGACGATCGCGGCGCGGAATATATCTTTTCGGAAGGATTTTCGGAAGACAATTTAGGACGGGCGATTATGAACCGGCTCAATAAGGCGGCTGGCTATCATATTTTGAAGGTGTGAGACGATGCGGTACTTATTGGCGGCGATTAATGCCAAATATATACATTCAAATCTGGGAATTTACAGCCTGAGACGGTATGCGATGGAGCGGCTGGGGCTGGGACAGAAGGATGAGCAGGGTGCGGCTGTTGGAATGGAAATGGTTTCGGAGGCAGCAAAAGGCGCGAATCGAACGAAAACCGTGTCGGAAATCCAGATCGATCTCGGCGAGTACACCATCAACCACCAGATGGATCAGATTCTGCAGGATATTTACCGGAGAAAACCGGATGTGGTGGGATTTTCCTGTTATATCTGGAATATCGTTTACGTGAAGGAACTGATCCACGATTTGAAAAAGGTTCTTCCGCAGGTCCGCATCTGGATGGGAGGTCCGGAGGCTTCGTATGACGCGGTTCACCTGATGGATGAGCTGCCGGAGGTCGAGCTGATCATGCAGGGCGAAGGCGAGGAGACATTTACGCGGCTGGTGGAGGCGTGTGAGCGCGGGACGGAAGTTTGTTTTTCAGAGATCCCCGGCATTGTCCTACGCTGTTCGGACGACACCGTCGAGGTTCATCGCCCGGCGCCGCTCATGAATCTGGACGACATTCCATTTTCCTACGGAGATTTAAGCGGGCTGGAACACCGCATTATCTACTATGAGAGCAGCCGTGGATGTCCATTTTCCTGTAGTTACTGTCTGTCTTCGATTGACAAAAAAGTGCGGTTCCGCAGCCTTTCGCTGGTAACCAGGGAGCTGCAGTTTTTCCTTGACCGGAAGGTGCCGCAGGTAAAGTTCGTAGACCGGACGTTTAACTGCAAAAAGAGCCATTCGATGGCGATCTGGCAGTATTTGCTGGATCACGATAATGGAATTACCAACTTCCATTTTGAAATTTCATCGGACCTTCTGGATGATGACGAGCTGGCGCTGATGAAACAGATGCGTCCGGGGCTGATTCAGTTGGAAATCGGTGTGCAGACGACGAACCTGGTGGTTGTGAAGGAGATCCGGAGGACGATGGATCTGGACAAGGTGGCGCGCCGTGTGGCGCAGGTCAACACCTTTGGCAACATCCATCAGCATCTCGACCTGATTGCGGGGCTTCCGTATGAGGATATCGAGAGCTTTCATCGTTCCTTCAATGATGTATACAAAATGGAGCCGGAACAGCTTCAGCTTGGCTTTCTGAAGGTGCTGAAAGGTTCCTATATGGAAGAAATGAAGCAGAAATACGGTCTGCTCAGCCAGAGCAAGCCGCCGTATGAGGTGCTTAGAACCAACTGGCTTTCCTATGAAGAGGTGATCCGTCTCAAGGGTGTGGAAGAGATGGTCGAGGTCTATTACAACAGCGGGCAGTTCCGCCGCACGATGAAATGCCTGTCGCAGGAATGGGGCGATGCGTTTGATTTGTATGACCGCCTGGCGGCATTTTATGAGGAAGAGGGACTGAATGGAGTGAGCCATAACCGGCTGGCACGGTATGAGATTTTGTATCTGTTTATTCAGAAATGGGGGAACAAAGAAATTTCCTATCAGGATCTTCTCATTTATGACCTCTACCTCCGTGAAAACGTCAAGAGCCGTCCATCCTTTGCCCCGGATCCGTCGGAGTGGAAGAAGGAGACGAAACAGTTTTTCATGCGCGAGGCGAAGGAACGCCGTTATTTGAAGGGCTACGAGGCATACGATTCCAGGCAGATGGCGAAAATGGCGCATTTAGAGCGGATGGAAGACGGAAGCTTTGTGCTGTTTGATTACAAAAACCGGGATGCTCTGTTTGGCAATGCGGCGGCATTTTCCATTTCCCAGGATGAAATACAGTGAGAAATGGGATTTTCCCGAGAAAGACAGGAAAAAGAAATTGCGGATGGCGGCAGTCTCAACATCTGCGAACGAGAAGAAATGTAGGACAGCCATATTTTAAATTAGATGGATAGTAAACTGTTCAGTAGGTCTGTGCATTTACTGCGCGTGACTGTGAAGGTACTGAACAGTTACGATGGATAAATAAAATGGAAAAAACAAACAATTCTTATATAGCGATTGACCTGGAGACAACAGGGTTAAATCCCAAAACCGAGCGGATCATCGAGATTGGCGCGGCGCGGGTGGAAGATGGAATCGTGGTGCAGACGTATTCGACGTTTGTCAACCCGGAGCGGGAACTGGATGCGCGCATCCGGGAGCTGACGGGAATCTGTGATGATGATTTGAAGGATGCACCGGTGCTGGACGCGGTTTTGCCGGATCTTCTGGCATTCTGCGGGGAGCTGCCGCTTCTGGGGCATCATGTTATCTTTGATTTCAGCTTTCTCAAGCGGGCGGCGGTCAACCGGAAGTATACATTTGAGCACGCGGGGCTTGATACCTTGAAAATCTGCCGCCATTTCATGCCGGAGGAGGAAAAGAAGAATCTGGCAGCTGCGTGCCGGTATTTTGCGGTGGATCCGGGCGAGAGCCATCGGGCGCTTTCGGATGCGCTGGCGGCGCACCATCTGTATCAGGAGCTTAAAAACAGGTATTTTCTGGAAGTGCCGGAGGTGTTTGCACCGCAGCCTTTGATTTACAAGGTAAAACGCGAACAGCCCGCGTCAAAAAAGCAAAAAGAAGTCTTGCGGGAATTACTAAAATATCATAGAATAAATTTATCTGCGCAGATTGATTCGCTTTCGAAAAATGAGATTTCGAGACTTACGGATCAGATTATCGCGCAGCATGGCAGAATGCAGAAGAGGTGAGAGATATGTTTAAATTTTCAAATCAGAAAACACGCCAGATCGTATCAGCGGTTGTTATTATAATCGTAGTAGTAGCGATGGTAGCGGGAACCATTTTGGCAGGTCTTATGATGTAAAGGTTCGGTAGATGATGAAAAAAAGAAATTGGATGGCAGGCGTATGCGGTGCGGCAGTGATGGGACTGCTTATAGCCGGTACGGGCACCGCGTCAGCGGGGACGATTCCCACGGGCTTTCAGGTCGGTGGGTTTGATCTTTCCGGGATGACACGGGAAGAGGCGGATCAGACGATTGAGAAATCGATCGGGGAGATGGAAAATCAGACCATTTCGATCCGGGTAGAAGGTCATGAGGTTCAGACGACGGCGGCGGAGCTGGGATTTTCCTGGGTCAACCAGAACGAGATTGATGAGGAAGTGGAGAAACTTTCCGGCGGAAATCTTCTGCGCCGGTATCTGAATCAGAAGGAATTAGAGCAGTCCGGCGTGGATCTGCAGATTGAGACAGCGGTCGATGAAGCGAAGGTTGCCGAGTTTGTGCAGACCCGGTGCGCGGAATTTACGACAGCGCCGCAGGACGCTGTGATCACGCATGAAAATGGAGTCTTTCAGGTCAGCCAGTCTTCGGCGGGACAGGAAGTGGACATAGATGCGACGACAAAAGCACTGAATGAGGCGCTCGCGGGCGGTCTTTCGGAACCGGTTTCGGTGGATGCAACAGTCAAAAATGCAGAGCCGACCCGCACGACAGAGGCATTATCTACGATTCAGGATGCACTTGGAACATTCAGTACCGGATTCAACCCGGGAAATGTGTCGCGTTCCAAGAATCTGCGGAACGGTGCGGCGAAGATCAACGGCACGGTTCTGATGCCGGGAGAAGAATTTTCGGCTTATACATGGCTGACCCCATTTACGGTGGAAAATGGCTATGCATCGGCAGGTTCCTATGCGAACGGTCAGGTAGTCGATACGGTCGGCGGTGGCGCCTGCCAGATCTGCACGACGCTCTACAATGCAGCGCTTCTGGCGGAGATGGATATCACCCAGCGCCAGAATCATTCGATGATTGTTACTTACGTTCCGGCATCGCAGGATTCGGCGATCGCGGGTACTTATAAGGATCTGAAATTTAAAAATCCATACGATACCCCGATCTATATGGAAGGGGCAGTGAACGGCGGGACTATTTCATTTACGATATATGGAAAAGAGACACGGCCGGCAAACCGGACGATCAAATACGTTTCGGAGACACTGTCGAAGAAGGATCCGGGCGAGCCGATCACAAAGGTGGACGCATCTTTGAAGCCGGGTGCGAGGGTGAAGGAACAGTCGGCGCACTATGGGCTGCAGTCACGGCTCTGGAAATACGTCTACGTGGACGGCGTGGAGACGGAGAAAACCTTGCTGCAGACGGATACCTATATGGCATCGAAGGCAATCTACCGTGTAGGTCCGGCCGTTGCAGCTGCGGCACCGGCGGTTCCGGCTGGACCGCAGCCTGAGACACCGCAGCCTGAGACGCCACAGCCGGAAAATCCAGTTCCGGCACCGACGGAAGCACCGGCAGCACAGGAGCCGACCCCGGCACAGCCGCAGGGACCAGCCGGTCCGGCGCAGGAAGCAGCGCCGCCGATGGAGTGATAGCTTATATCGGAGCATATATAGTGATGGTATGAGAGCAGAGATTTGTGGTAACATGGCGTGGTAAACGCAGAAAATTACTGTACTTGAATGTGAAGCTGGGAAAGGAATCAGAATGAACATAAAAGATGAAATTTTCGAGGCATACGGGGAGATGAAAGCCGAGCAGGATCTTCTGGCGGTCGGTTACACTGCGCTTCTTGGTACCTCGATGGCGGCAAAAAGCGGCGAGGCGGCGCTTTTGAACCGATTTTCTGCACGGTATGTGAGAGAATGCCAGAATCTCTATGAGAAATGGAATCCGTCTCCGCTTCTGGAGGCATTTGCTGCACATAAAGAGCGGAAAGTGCTGACCCGTCTCGGCGCATCTGCGTGGTATCCGGCGGGCGGGGGCGGCGTCATGGCAGCGCTGTGGCATTTTTTTGATGGATTCGGACTCGGATTTGAGATGGATCTTAGGAAACTTCCGATCCGCCAGGAGACGGTGGAGGTCTGCGAGGTATTTGACCTCAATCCATACCGTTTACAGTCCCAGGGCTGCATTCTGCTGACGGCGTCTAGCGGTCCGAAACTGCTAAAGAATCTGGAGAGAGAGGGCATTCCGGCGGCGCTCATCGGTCGGACGCGCACAGCGATCGGACGCGAGATTTACAGCGGCGAAGTACATAGCTTTCTTGACCGGCCAAAACCGGATGAGATAGATAAAATGAAAGACTTACCAAAATCCCATTAACAGGAGGTAGTAAAGTGAGAGAGAGAATTTTAGCGGTCATTGAAAAAAACAGCCGCATCAGCGTCAAAGAGCTGGCGGATTTACTCGGGGAAAATGAAGCTGCGGTCGCGGCGGAGATCGCCGAAATGGAAAATGAACATATCATCTGCGGTTACCATACCCTGATTAACTGGGATAATACAGATGAGGAGAAGGTCATTGCACTGATCGAAGTAAAGGTAACGCCGCAGCGCGAGATGGGCTTTGACAAGATTGCCGAGAGAATCTATCAGTACAGCGAGGTGACCTCGGTATACCTGATGTCCGGCGGCTATGATTTTACCGTTATGATCGAGGCGAAAACCATGCGTGCAGTTGCACAGTTTGTGGCAGAAAAGCTTTCCACGATCGATTCTGTGCTGAGTACCGCGACCCATTTTATTCTTAAAAAATACAAAGACCATGGTACCGTTCTCTGCGACGGTCCTCAGGATGAAAGGATGTTGATTGTTCCGTGAGAAACCCATTATCAGATACGATTGTAAATATTCCGCCGTCCGGAATCCGGAAGTTTTTTGACGTTGTCAGCGAGATGAAGGGCGCGATCTCCCTGGGCGTGGGCGAACCGGATTTTGATACACCGTGGCATATCCGCGAGGAGGGCATTTATTCGCTGGAAAAAGGACGTACCTTCTATACGTCGAACTCTGGCTTAAAGGAACTGCGCCAGGAGATCTGCCATTATCTGAAACGTCGTCAGCGTCTTGAGTATGATCCGAATACAGAAGTGATGGTAACGGTCGGCGGCAGCGAGGCGATTGATATCGCCCTGCGCGCGATGCTCAATCCGGGCGATGAGGTTCTGATTCCGCAGCCGAGTTACGTTTCCTATGTGCCGTGTACGGTGCTGGCGGGCGGTACGCCGGTCATTATCGAGCTGGAGGAGAAGGATGAGTTCCGTCTGACGCCGGAGAAGCTGCTGGAGAAAATCACACCGAAAACAAAGGTGCTGATTCTTCCATTCCCGAACAATCCAACGGGCGCGATCATGAACCGCACCGATCTGGAGGCGATCGCGAAGGTGATTGAGGAGAAGGATCTGTTTGTGCTGAGTGATGAAATTTATTCCGAGCTGACCTACAGTGGCAAGCACGTTTCCATCGCGGAGATTTCCGGGATGCGTGACCGCACGGTGTTGATCAACGGATTTTCCAAGGCATATGCGATGACCGGGTGGCGTCTCGGCTATGCGGCGGCTCCAGCGCTTATCTTAAAACAGATGCTGAAAATCCATCAGTTTGCGATTATGTGTGCGCCGACCACCAGCCAGTATGCAGCGGTTGACGCCCTGCGGAATGGCGATGAGGACATTGCCCGCATGAAGAAAGCCTACGATGAGCGCCGCCGCTATCTTTTGAGAGAGTTCCGGGGGCTCGGCATGGACTGTTTCGAGCCGTATGGAGCATTTTATATGTTCCCGTGCATCAAACGGTTTGGCATGACCTCGGATGAATTCGCAAACCGCCTGTTACAGGAAGAGAAGCTGGCGCTTGTGCCGGGCACCGCGTTTGGAAACTGCGGCGAGGGCTATCTGCGTGTTTCCTATGCGTATTCGCTGGAGGATCTGCAGAAGGCGATCGAGCGCATCAAGCGGTTTGTGGCACGGCTGGATGGAGAGAAGAAATGTTAAATATTGTACTCTATGAACCGGAGATGCCGATGAATACAGGAAATATAGGACGAAGCTGCGTGGCAACGAACACGCGGCTTCATCTGATCGAGCCTCTCGGTTTTAAATTGAATGATAAAATGGTAAAAAGAGCGGGTCTTGATTACTGGCCGCATCTGGACGTGACAGTTTACAGCGATTTTAAAGATTTTCTGGAGAAGAATCCGGGCGCGCGCCCGTATATGGCGACCACGAAGACGACGCAGGTGTATACGGACGTTCACTACGATCCGGACTGCTATATCATGTTCGGACCGGAAAGCCGCGGCATCCCGGAAGAACTCCTGATCGAAGACCCGGAGCGCTGCGTCCGCATCCCGATGTGGGGTGAGACGCGCTCTCTGAATCTGTCAAACTCGGTGGCGATCATTCTGTATGAGGCGCTGCGGCAGAATGGGTTTGAGAAGATGAATACGGAGGGGCATCTGCATCGCCTCCAGTGGAAATAAGGTGGATTCTCTCCCACACGTGCGTCATCAACGTCTCAGATGAAACAGGAATTAGTGGCACCAAGTCCCACAGGCACTGATATTTCCGTCGCATTCGGCGTCGGAGTCAGTGCCATTTTTATTGTTGTCCGGCAGGTGGACGCCGCAGGATGGTCCGTTATTTCCGCTCCGGTCAAAGTGAAGCATTCCGTTTAAGAAGTCTTCGACGCGGTCTTTAGGAGCGCCTTTGGCGCCGCCGAGAACCTGGATGCTGGTTTCGCGCAGGGCGATCATCATCGGGATCGGAAGGGCGTCGCAGAGGAGGACGGCAGTATTTTCTTTTTTCAGAAACTCGACCAGCGCGCCGGGATCGTTTGCATAGGTCTGTTTCACGGTTTTGGTGGAAATAATCTCATCGTCAACTACATCAAAAATTAAAAATTCTTTCACCTGAGCCAGGTGGGAGCAGATTTCTCCGTTTTCATAAGGGACTGCAATTTTCATGAGTGACCTCCTTTTTTAGAGATAGTATAGCGCTTAGAATTGAAAAATCAATATAAATGTATATGCTATTTATGAAAAAATATATAATAGACATATATGGAGGTGGCTTGTATGGATGGAGTAAATATTGAGAAGAATGAAAAGAAGGATGCGTTACTGATAGCAATCGAAGAAGGAAGAACGATTGTAAAAGATCCAAATGCACCGAGATATTCCAGTATGGAAGACTTAAAAGCGGCATTGGAAGTATAATATCTTTGATAGAAAAAGAGAGCCAGCAGAATGCACTTCTGTTGACTCTTTTTTACAATTATGATTTGAAGCAGCAAGCCCCTTAATCCGACTTAACTTCTTTCCACAAACTATTATAAAGCTCGTCCGCTTCATCCCCAAGATACCGGTAAACCTCGCAGTTTTTCAGCTGCTTTGCATCTGGGAAGACGGCTTTGTTGTTCTGGATTTCTTCGTCCAGCATTTCCTTGGCTGCCTTGTTTGGCGTCGCGTAGGTAATGTACTCAAAGTTTTTGACTGCGACATCCGGGCGGCAGAGAAAATTGATCCATTTTTCTGCGTTTTCCTTATTTTTCGCATTTTTCGGAACTACCCAGGAATCGAGCCAGACGTTGGTTCCCTCTTCCGGGATTACATATTCCAGGGAGAATGGGAGGTTCTGTGCGGCTACCTCATCCTGGATGTACATGATCTCGCCGGAGTAGATGACGCCGATGGCTGCCTCGCCGCCGATCATCTTGTCACGCACCTGATCGATGACGTAAGCCTGTATGAGCGGTTTCTGGTCAATCAGATCCTGCTTTGCCTGCTGGAGTTCGGTTTCGTCGGTCGAGTTGGCAGAGAAGCCGTCTTTTTTGAGCGCTACCATGAAGGCATCGCGGACGCTGTCCTGCATCAGGATCTCGCCTTTATAAGCCGGATTCCAGAGATCGGACCATTTGGCCGGAACTGGAAGTCCTTTTTCTTCGATGAGCTTCGTATTATAAAGAATACCGACGGTTCCCCAGGTGTATGGCACGGAATATTTGTTTTCCGGGTCGAACTGCTTGGACATTTCCATGTACTGCGGGTCAATGTTTTTGACATTTGGAATATTGTCAAAGTTGAGTTCGGCAAGCAGGTCATTTTCCTTCATTTTCTGAATCATGTAGTCGGATGGGCAGACTACATCGTAGTTGACGCCGCCGGCTTCGATGACCGGATACATTTCTTCCAGTGTCTCAAATACGTCGTAGGTAACCTTGATTCCGGTTTCCTGTTCAAATTCCTCAATCAGGTCTGGATCAATATATTCGCCTGCATTGTAGACGTACAGTTCGTTTGAATGAGTTGTGGTGTAGCGGCTGTAGGTGCTGACACCAACGACAAGCAGAATCAGCGTGCAGGCAAGTCCCAGAACGCCGTTCTTGATCTGGTTGTTGCGTTTGCGGCGCTTGATGGTCTCTGTGTCAATCACAGTCGCATTGCCGGTGGATTTTTTCTCCGGGGCAAAGTTGGTAATTACCAGGAGCACCAGGACTGCCACGAAAATCAGCGTGGACAGGGCGTACATCGTCGGCTGGATGCCTCGGCGCACCTGGCTGTAGATCAGGGTGGATAAGGTATCCATACCGGCACCTCTTGTAAAGTGCGTAATGATAAAATCATCGAGGGACATCGTAAATGCCATCAAAAAGCCGGAGAGGATACCTGGGACGATGTCTGGAAATACGACCTTGAAGAAGGCATATAGTGGGCTGGCACCGAGATCCAGAGCGGCTTCGTAGGTGTACCGGTTCGTCTGCTTGAGTTTCGGCATGACACTTAATATCACATATGGAATGTTAAATGTGATATGCGCGATCAGCACGGTTTTAAATCCGAGAGAGATACCGAACGCGATAAATGCCAGCATCAGGGAGATACCGGTTACGATATCGGAGTTCAGCATCGGGATGTTGTTGATTCCCATGACGATGGTGCGCGGAATCCGTTTCATGCTGTTGATGCCGATGGCGGCGATCGTGCCGATGACGGTCGCGATCAGAGCCGACGCAAACGCGATGAGCAGCGTATTGTTTAAGGCATTCATGATGGCGGAATCCTGGAACATCTGCGTATACCAGCGGGTGGTAAAACCGCCCCAGACGGTTCTCGATTTTGTGTTGTTAAAGGACAAAACGATCATGGTCACGATCGGGATGTATAAAAAGAGCAGGATGAGCGCCAGGTAAAAGTCCTGGAAAAACTGTTTTAAGCGGTTATGTTTCATCAGAACGCATTGCCCTCCCCTTCTTTATCGTATTTGGCGATGAGCGCCATACTCAGTAAAATGAAAATCATCAGAACCAGCGAGAGACCGGAACCTAAGTGCCAGTTGCTTCCCTTGGTGAACTCCTGCTCGATGACATTTCCGATGAGCAGGATCTTGCTGCCGCCTAAGAGACTGGAAATAACGAAGGTCGTCAGCGCCGGGACAAATACCATGGTAATGCCGCTGATGATGCCCGGGATGCTGAGCGGAATCCAGATGTGAATGAGTGTCTGGAAATTGTTTGCCCCCAGGTCTTTGGCGGCGTTGATGGTATTATCGTCGATTTTTGCCAGCACATTATAAATTGGTAGAATCATGAAAGGCAGGAAGTTGTATACCATACCCAGAATGATCGCCCACGGTGTATTGATGATGGCGATATTTGGCAGATGGAGAAAGGAAAGAATGCCATTGATGACGCCATTTTTCTCCAGAAGCGTCTGCCACGCGAGGGTGCGGAGCAGGAAATTCATCCACATCGGAAGGATGAAGACGAATACCATGAAGCTGCCTGCCCCAATGCCGCGGCGGCGCAGCACCAAAGCCAGCGGATAGGACAAAAGCAGGCAGATGGCGGTCGCAGCCAGAGACAGACCCAGGGATAAGAGCAGCGCCTTCATATGCTCCGGTGTCGTGATGGAACAGACATTTGCCAGTGTAAATGCCCCGCTTTTGGTTGTCAGACCGTAGTATACGATCAGCAGGAGCGGGATGATGGTAAAACCGATCATCCAGAGAATATAAGGACCGGCGAAGAGCCGTTTCACGTTTGATTTCATGCTAAGTCCGACTCCTTTCTATTCATTGACGCCCACAGCTTCCTCGTCCTCTGACGCCGGCTTGTTCATGATCTGGATGTCAAACGGGTCTACATGGATGCCGACCTTCTCGCCGACCGGGAACATATCCGTGCTGTGAACCAGCCATTCATAGCCGTCCGGTGTGGTGACTTCCATCTCATAGTGGACGCCCTTGAAAATCAGGTGGGTGACAATGCCCTGCAGCGTGCCTTCCTCCGGTTTTACGAGGTCGATGTCCTCCGGGCGGATGACAACGTCTACCGGTTGGTTTGTTCCGAATCCCTTATCGACGCAGGCAAATTTCGCACCGAAGATTTCAACCAGCTCGTCGTGGATCATCAGACCGTCCACAATGTTGCTCTCGCCGATGAAGTCGGCAACGAATGCGTTTTCCGGCTCGTTGTAGATCTGTTCCGGGGAACCCATCTGCTGGATATAACCCTGGTTCATGACAACGATGGTATCGGACATCGTCAATGCCTCTTCCTGATCGTGGGTAACATAGATAAAAGTGATGCCTAACTCATTTTTCAGACGGATCAGCTCATACTGCATGTCCTGTCGCAGTTTTAAATCTAGGGCACCGAGCGGCTCATCGAGAAGCAGGACCTTTGGCTCGTTGACAATCGCACGCGCAATGGCGATACGCTGCTGCTGACCGCCGCTCAAAGAGTCAATGCTGCGATGCTCAAAGCCGTTTAGGTTTACAAGCTTTAAAGCGTACTTAATTTTGTCATCAATATATGCTTTTGATTTATTCTTAATTTTTAGCCCAAATGCGATATTATCTGCGATGCTCATATGCGGAAACAGTGCGTATTTCTGGAATACGGTGTTTAGCTGGCGCTTGTTTGGCGGAAGTTTGGTGATGTCTTCGCCGCCGAAAATTACTTTTCCTGTATTTGGGGATTCAAATCCGCCGATGATGCGGAGCGTGGTCGTCTTGCCGCAGCCGCTGGGACCTAAGAGCGTTACAAAGGAATTTTCCTTTACTGAAAGGCTCAAGTCATCCAGGACCAGGGTGTCGTCAAAGCGTTTCGAGATATGCTGTAAATCGATTAATGGCTGGCTCATGCGTTTCCTCCGTAAATAGTAAAATAATGTGTAGTATTAGAAACTTGGCGGCGAGCTGACCCAGAGGATCGTCGCGCCGGAGCGGCTTTCAAGGTAATGCGTCTTGTCGCTCGTATAGTAAAAAGATTCGCCCTTTTTGGCTTTGTACGTCCGGTTCCCCAGATGAATCAGGATGCTGCCGGAAAGAACGTAGCCAAATTCCTCACCCTCATGCGGGCTGTCCGGATAGGTGGAGCCGCCGACACCGAGTGTCAGGCGGATCGGTTCCATCGTGTTCTTCTGGGCGTTCGGGATGATCCACTGAATCTCATTTTTCAGTTCCGGATCTTCCTTGATAAAATAGTCGTTTTTTTCAAATACAATCTGCTCTTCCGGAGCCTCGTTGAAAAACTCCCCTATGGTTGTGCCGAGACACTGGAGAATATCCATCAAAGTAGCGATGGACGGGGAGGTCAGATCGCGCTCTACCTGGGAGATAAATCCCTTCGAAAGCTCTGCGCGGTCAGCCAGCTCTTCCTGCGTCAGACCCTTTAAAATTCGCAGTTCCTTTAATTTTCCTCCTATACTCAACAGAGGGAACCTCCTTTCCTGGTTTCATAGGAAATTGCGTCCTATGAAACAAAAAACGCTCCACGAGGATGCGCTAGGGCACATTCTTTTTTATAAAAACCGGGTGGGAAAACCATCCGTCCGGCGTTTTTTAGAAACATGCAAAAGTAAGATGAAAGTTTAGAAATTCTAAAATGAATGTAAAATTAATCTTTTTGTTTAGAAATAATAAACTTGCTTCCGAGTATCTATTATACAGAATGTGGGGAAGGTGTCAAGGAAAAAAACGGGAAAATCCGGGGGTTCTCAAATTGTGTGAAAAAAGAGTGCAAAAATGGCGGTATGATGATAAAATAGGGGCAGATAATTTGATAGAAACCGTTATAACGGTTCTGGGGGATCAAAGGAGGAACATTTCATGCAGGATAAGTATATGGCATATGTGGGTTCTTACTCATACAACGGTCAGGCAAAGGGAATTACCGTGTATGATGTGGATGTAAAAAAGGGAAAATTTATCTACCGGTGCGAGGTGGAAGTGGACAACTCTTCCTATTTAACTGTTTCACATGACGGGCGGATGCTCTATTCCATCGCGGATGAGGGCGTTGTGGCGTTCCGGATTCTGGAAAACGGCGCACTCAGCCGTGTGAACAGCGCAAATATCAAGGCGATGCGCGGCTGCCATATTGCGACCGATGCGGAGGACAAGTTTATCTTCGTATCCGGCTATCATGACGGCAAGGAGACGGTGGTCCGCCTGAAACCGGACGGTTCTATCGGGGAAGTGACCGACGGCGTTTACCACAAGGGACTTGGAAGCGTGGCAGAGCGCACGTTCCGCCCGCATGTGAGCTGTGCGGAGCGCACGCCGGATGGCAGATTCCTGCTGGTAGCCGATCTGGGAATTGACCAGGTCAAGATTTACAGGTTTGATGGCGAGAAGGGAACCCTTTCATTGGTGGACGCGATCCGCTGTGATTTGGAATCTGGTCCGAGACATTTCATGTTCAGCAAGGATGGAAAATTCTTGTATTTGATGTATGAAATCAAAAATGTGATTGATGTATACACGTATGAAACGGGCGATCGTGTGCCGAAGATCGAGAAGATCCAGACGATCCCATCGACCGCACCGGAGCGCACCAGCCAGCTGACTGCAGCGTGCACGATCCGGATGTCCGAGGACGAGACACATCTGTTCTGCAGCAATGCGGGCGATAATTCAGTCAGTGTCTACGAGCGCGATGCACAGACGGGGCTTTTGAAGCTGCTCTGCTGTCTTCCGATCAGTGGAGATTACCCGAAGGATATCGCGATTTTTCCGGATGGAAACCATCTGGCGTCGATCAACCACGGCAGTAACAGCATTTCTTTCTTCCAGGTGGAATATAAGGAGAAACTGCTGGTGATGAGCGGACGCAGTATTTCGGTGAATGAGCCAAACTGCTGTGTGATTACAAAGGTACCTACGAGAGGAAAGAAAGCAGACTAAATGGCAGAAGGAGTTAATAGCGAGAATGGCAGGATCAACATACGGAAAAATACTGACAATGACAACGTGGGGCGAATCCCACGGCGCAGGCGTGGGCGTGGTCGTAGATGGCTGTCCGGCGGGGCTTGCGCTTTGTGAGGAAGACGTTCAACGTTATCTGGACCGCCGCAAACCGGGGCAGAGCCGTTTTACGACGAAGCGCAGCGAGAGCGATACGGTGGAGATCCTGTCAGGCGTTTTTGAAGGGCGGACGACGGGCACGCCGATCTCGATGTTGGTGCGGAACCAGGATCAGCATTCGAAGGATTACAGTGAGATCGCCAGTTATTACCGTCCCGGACATGCGGATTATACCTTCGATGAAAAATACGGTTTCCGGGATTATCGGGGCGGCGGACGTTCTTCGGGACGCGAGACGATCGGACGCGTGGCAGCAGGCGCTATCGCGGCAAAGCTGCTGGAATCCTTGAACATTCAGGTAAAAGCATACACGAAAGCGATCGGACCGGTGGAAGTGGCGCCGGATCGGTTTGATCTGGCGGAATGTGAAAAGAATAAGCTGTATATGCCGGATGCTGCCGCAGCCGCAGAGGCAGAGCAGTATCTGGAAAGGAAGATGGCGGAGAAAGATTCTGCTGGCGGTATCGTGGAATGCGTGATTGCCGGTCTTCCGGCAGGGCTTGGTGAACCGGTTTTTGATAAATTTAATGCGAACCTGGCAAAGGCAATCTGCTCGATCGGTGCTGTTAAAGGCTTCGAGATCGGAGAGGGTTTCCATGCGGCGCAGATGGCAGGAAGCGAGAACAACGACGCATTTGTCATGGATCCGGATGGAAGCATCGGCAAGGCGACGAACCATGCAGGTGGCATTTTAGGCGGTATGACGGATGGAAGCGAAGTTGTGTTCCGTGCGGCATTTAAACCGACCCCGTCAATTGCCGCAGAGCAGAGAACCGTCAATAAGAGCGGCGAGGAGATCGGTATCAGCATCAAGGGACGCCATGATCCGATCATTGTGCCGAGAGCGGTTGTCGTGGTTGAGACGATGGCGGCATTTGCGGCGGCGGATATGCTGCTGGGCGGCATGACGGCGAGGCTGGATCGGATTCAGGAGTTTTACCGGAAGTAAGGGAATGTAAATAAAAATTTTGGAAAAGCTGCGGCGGGCTCAGCCTGTTTGGTCCGCGGCTTTTTCTGGCATTAAATCAGGAGGCAGCAGGATGAGTGCAACAGGAATTTCAAAAGAAATAGAGACAGCAGGACAGTTAGAGGAGCTGCGCCAGGAGGTACGGATTGCCGCAGAGGAACTTCTCAGTGCGGCAAATATGAAGCCGGGACAGATTTTGGTGGTCGGATGCTCGTCCAGCGAGATTGCATCGCATAAGATCGGTTCCTATTCCAGTGCCGAGATCGGAAAAGCGGTGTTTGAGGAGCTGTATGCAGTTACCAAGTCGCAAGGGCTTTATCTGGCGGCACAGTGCTGTGAACATCTGAACCGGGCGCTGATTGTGGAAGAAGAAGCGGCGGAAAAATATGGTCTGGAGATGGTAAACGTCGTGCCGCAGCTAAAAGCAGGCGGTTCCTTTGCAACGGCAGCCTATGCGGGATTTGAACATCCGACAGCCGTAGAGCGGATTCAGGCACACGCGGGCATCGATATCGGAGACACTTTCATCGGTATGCACCTGCGCCCGGTTGCAGTTCCGGTGCGGACCTCGATCCGTGCGATCGGCGGCGCCCATGTGACGTGTGCGAGAACGAGGCTGAAATATATTGGCGGAGAGCGGGCGCATTATCTGGATGCGAAATAAAGAAAATGAGGAGTACAAAAAAACGTGGAAATCAGGAAAAATGATGAATTTGAACTGACAATCGAAGATATGAGCGAAGATGGAGCCGGGATCGGAAAGCAGGACGGTTATATCTGGTTTGTAAAAGATGCCGTGATCGGGGATCGGATCCGGGCGCGGGCGATGAAAATGAAGAAAAATTACGGCTTTGCCCGTCTGATGGAGGTGCTGGAAGCATCCAAAGACCGTGTGATGCCGGAATGCCCGGTCGCAAGACAGTGCGGCGGCTGCCAGCTTCAGATGATGAGTTATGAGGCGCAGCTTCATTTTAAGGAGCGCAAGGTCTACAATAACCTGCGCCGGATCGGCGGGATGGAGAACCTGCGGCTGCCGGAGCGGGCGGATGAAGTGAGTGTGCCTGAGAATGTATCTGAAAGAAATACATCCGAAAGGATGGAGACAACCGATGCGGGGGTGAAAGCAGAGAACGTGTCGGGGAAAAGTGCCGGGGAAGGTGTGGATAAAACTATCACCATGGAGCCGATCCTGGGGATGGAGCACCCGTGGCGCTACCGCAACAAGGCACAGTTTCCGTTTGGACGCGATAAGGATGGAAGAATCATTGCCGGATTTTACGCGGGACGCACCCACCATATTGTGGAAGCGGAGGATTGCCTGCTGGGTGTCGAAGAAAATGCGGTAATTCTGGATATTATCAAGAAAATCATGGAAGAATACCAGATTGCGCCATATGACGAGGAAACGCATAAGGGTCTGATTCGCCATGCATTGATTCGGAAGGGATTTTCAAACGGCGAGCTGATGGTCTGTCTCGTCATCAATGGAAAGAAGCTGCCGCACGCGGATATTTTTGTGGAACGCTTAAAAGAAGTCCCTGGCATGACCAGTATTTCCTACAACATCAATCAGGAAAAAACAAACGTGATTCTTGGTGCGGAGCTTGTAAACTTATACGGACCGGGCTATATCACAGATAAAATCGGAAATGTATCGTACCAGATTTCGCCGCTTTCTTTCTATCAGGTCAATCCGGTGCAGACGGAAAAACTCTATGGAACGGCGCTGGAATACGCGGGGCTGACCGGTGGGGAGACTGTATGGGATCTGTACTGCGGAATCGGAACCATTTCCCTGTTTCTGGCGCAGAAAGCGAAGAAAGTGTACGGTGTAGAGATCGTCCCTCCGGCGATCGAGGATGCCCGCCGGAACGCGGCATTAAATGGCATGGAAAATGTCGAGTTTTTCGTCGGAAAAGCTGAAGAGGTACTTCCAAGGGAGTATGAAAAAAATCAGGTCTATGCCGATGTCATCGTCGTCGATCCGCCGCGCAAAGGCTGTGACAGCGTCTGCCTCGACACGATCGTCCGGATGCAGCCAAAGCGGGTAGTCTATGTCAGCTGCGATTCCGCCACATTGGCGCGCGATGTGAAGTATCTGGATGAAAGAGGATACGCGGTGGAGCGCGTGAGATGCTGTGATATGTTCGGGATGAGCGGGCATGTGGAGACGGTAGCTTTATTAACTAAAAAGATAGCGACAAGAGAAGTGTAAAATTCAGGGTATCCTGCGTGCGTATATCGCACAGGGCGAGGTGCTTCCGGTCGCGACGCATTCCTTTGGTTCCATCGGTATTTTTGCCATCCCGGAGATTGGCTTTAACCAGCCGAAGGGAATGCTTTATAAGACGGAGAATCCATTTGCCTGAACAATAAAAAGAATATTTGCTGATTTCTCATGAACGTGATACACTTATAGATAAGCTGTATCGGCTGTCGATCACGACCGTTTCGGCGGTGTGAAAATGAGAAATTCCGGCACCGGAGGCTTTCAGAGTCACGATCATGCGACCGTGCGAAAGTTCCGATGCCTTTTTATTTCAAAGGAAAGTGCGCCCTGATGAAAGCGGCAGAGAATATTTTGAGCGGTATTTGAGAAAGGAAACAGGAGATGGATGACAAAAAAATAGCCGTACTGATCGATGCGGAAAATGTGTCCGGCAAGTATATCAAGCTGATTTTAGATGAGGTCAGCAATTATGGAAGTGCGACATACAAGCGCCTTTACGGCGATTTTCAGACGCCGAGCGTGCGGGCGTGGATGAAGAACCTGCGCGACTATGCGATCACGCCGGTTTTCCAGTACAATTATACGCAGGGGAAAAATGCCTCCGATTCGGCGCTGATCATCGATGCGATGGATATTTTATATTCGGGCAATGTGGATGGCTTCTGTATCGTCACCTCGGACAGTGATTTTACGAAGCTGGTGCTGCGCCTGCGTGAGTCAGGCATGACGGTGATCGGCATGGGAGAGCGCAAGACGCCGAATGCATTTGTCTCGGCGTGTGAGACATTTAAATTCCTGGATATTTTATTAAACGATGAAAATCCGTCGCAGAATCCGTCCCTGCCGCAGACGCGCAAGGAGAGTGATGTGGATGGTTCCAGAAAAGAAGCAGAGAAAGAAAGCGATCCGAATGCAGTCAGCAATATTCCGAACATGCAGGAGATGGAGAAAGAGATCATCTCAATCATCAACACGCATGCGGACGACGATGGCTGGGTGGATTTATCGGAGCTGGGAGACAATCTTCCAAAGCGTGTGCCGGGATTTGACCCGCGAAATTATAAATGCACGAAGTTAAAGCAGTTTATCGAGCGGTTTGATTCCGTTGAGGTTCGGTCAGCGCGCAATCCGCACAATAAGATTCTGTCGATCATCTATGTGCGCGTGAAGCAGAAAGAAGAAAAGCCGGTACTTTCCAAGGTACGGCGCGGCGGAAAACGGAAGAAGGATGCGGACGCGAAAGAAGAGTAAGCATATACGGTTCGTATGAGAATAAAAAGTTGCAGAAGCGGCGGTGATTCGTATGAGGCTGGAAGAATGCAGCAGTGGTTGTAGTGTTGTGTCAGGTGTTACAAAGACAGACTGTAAATTGAAAAGTGAAGGATAGCAGATAGGAGAGACAGGAATATGACAAAGGAAGAGCTTGCATTAGAGGTAATTGACCGCCTGAAAAAAGAATATCCGGATGCGGGTTGTACGCTGGACTACAATCAGGCGTGGAAGCTGCTGGTCAGTGTCCGTCTGGCGGCGCAGTGTACCGATGCGCGTGTCAATGTGGTAGTTAAGGGATTGTTTGAGAAATATCCAAATGTGGCGGCATTGGCGGATGCCCCGGTGGAAGACATCGAGGCGATTGTGAAGCCGTGCGGTCTGGGACACAGCAAGGCGCGGGACATCAGCGCCTGTATGAAGATGCTGCGCGACGAGTACGGCGGGCATGTGCCGGATGATTTTAACGCTCTGTTAAAGCTTCCGGGAGTCGGCAGAAAGAGCGCCAACCTCATTATGGGGGATGTGTTTGGAAAACCGGCGATTGTCACGGATACGCACTGCATCCGCCTGGTAAACCGGATAGGGCTGGTGGAAGGAATCAAGGACCCGAAGCGCGTGGAAATGGCACTCTGGAAGCTGATTCCACCGGAGGAAGGCAGCGATTTCTGCCACCGCCTGGTGTATCACGGGCGTGAAGTCTGTACGGCGCGGACGAAGCCGTACTGTGACAAGTGCTGTCTGCAGGATATCTGCGCGAAGGCAGACGTGGAGTAGAAAGTCTGAAAAAGTCATGGAAACAGATGCAGATAGGAAAAGGATGACAGGAGGCAGAAAAATGGACGAAGAACGGCAGGAGACAGCGGATTGGCGTATCGTCTGGCAGATGTTTTTTCCGTGCGTCATCAGCGATTTAATCGGCGGATGTGTGGAGGTGCTGGGACATCTGGAGGGAAATGTGGGAAGAACCGTGTCGTCGTTTCTTACATTTGCCGTGATTTATCCATTTTACTGGCGGAGGATCCAGAAAAAGAAAGAAAACAGGCGCATAGCAGAGGCAGACGGGATGAAAGAGCAGGTCTCTCCACAGATAAAGACGACAAAGGAAGAGAAATGTGGATATTTCTGGGAAAAAGTGCCGGATGTGTGGAAAATCCTGCTGGGGGCAGCTGCGTTCAGTGCTGTGTTTAACATGATTTTCTGGGCATTAGAAAAAAAGGAGATTTTCCTGGGAGTGCTGCATATTGCAGTGCAAAAGGTTCGGATGACTGGGCAGGCAGCTGAAGCGGTGTCTCTGTGTTTGAAAATGCCTCAGGGGGATATGCTTGCGGCAGCTCTGGGAAAAGGTGCGTCGGAGGGCACCGCCGCTTTATTTTCCGGCGCCCTGTGGCAGCAGTTCTTTCTCATGGGCATTGCCGCCCCACTTTCCGAAGAACTGCTGTTTCGCGGCATTATATTTGAGCGCCTGCGTATGGCGCTCCCATTTTTCTGGGCGGCACTTGGGTCGGCGGCATTTTTCGGGTTGGTGCATGGAAACTGGGCGCAGGGGATTTATGCGGCGCTCATGGGACTTATACTGGCGTGGTTGTATGAAAAAAAGAACCGTCTGTGGGAACCTGTGTTATTTCACAGTGCAGCAAATTTGACGGCGATGCTGATGCGGGGGCTTCTCTGGCACTGGTGAGGACATAAAAATACAAACAATTTCGAGAACGCAGGATTGTGTTTGCTCGAAGAAAGAACAGGAGGAGATACTACGATGCTTTCATTTGCAAGCGATTATACAGAGGGCGCCTGCGAGGAGATACTTCAGAAGCTGGCGGAGACGAACCGGGAGAGTCTGCCGGGATATGGCATGGACCGCTACTGCCAGAGTGCCGCCAGAAAAATACAGGAGGCGACCGGATGCCCGGAGGCGGAGGTTTATTTTCTGGTGGGCGGTACCCAGACGAATGCGGCCGTGATCAGTAGCATGCTTGCACCGTATGAGGGCGTAGTGGCAGCGCAGACAGGGCACGTGAGTATTCATGAAGCCGGGGCGATCGAGTACACCGGGCATAAGGTGTTGCAGCTTCCGGAAAAAGATGGGAAGATTGATCCGGCGGATCTGCAGGAATATCTGCAAAATTTCGAGGCGGACGCAAACCATGATCATATGGTATTTCCGGGAATGGTGTATCTTTCCCATCCGACGGAATACGGAACCTTATACAGCCGGAAGGAGCTGCAGGCGATCTCGGAGATCTGCCGTTCGTATGAAATCCCGCTCTATCTGGACGGGGCGCGTCTTGGATATGGTCTGGCGGGAGAGAAAAATGACCTGAGTCTTTCGGAGATTGCGCATCTGTGTGATGTATTTTATATCGGCGGCACGAAGGTGGGCGCATTCTGCGGAGAGGCAGTTGTATTTGGTGAGAAGAAGAATGTTCCGGCGCATTTTATTACCCGGATCAAGCAGCAGGGCGCGCTGCTGGCAAAGGGACGCCTGCTGGGAATCCAGTTTGATGTGCTGTTTACAGACGGGCTGTACGAGCGCCTGGGACGCCATGCGGTAGAGATGGCGGCAGCTTTAAAGAAAGGGTTAAAACAGCGCGGTTATACGTTTTTCCGTGAGTCCCCGACCAACCAGCAGTTTGTGATCTTGGAAAATGACCGGATGGAGCAGATTGAAAAAGAGGTTTCCGTGAGCTTCTGGGAGCGGTATGACGAGGATCACACCGTTGTCCGTTTTGCGACGAGCTGGGCGACCAGAGAGGCGGATCTGGGACATTTGTGGGAGATTTTAGATCGGATTGAGGCAGAAAGAGAGAAGTAGAGATGGAACGTAATGTAACGATGGCGGAGATTTCAGATGGAAAGCTGTACATCCGGGACGATATGGTAAAAGCCGGATGCGATGATTGCCGGGGCTGTTCGGCGTGCTGCCACGGAATGGGTAATTCGATCGTGCTGGATCCATATGATGTGTACCGTCTGACCACCTTGCGCGGGGACACGCTGGAACATCTGCTGGAGGAGAAAAAGGTGGAGTGGAACGTCGTGGACGGACAGATTCTGCCGAATCTGGCTCTCCGGAGCGGGGCGGATGAAGCCTGTGGGTTTCTCGATGAAGCAGGGCGCTGCCGGATCCATGCATACCGGCCGGGTATCTGCCGCCTGTTTCCACTGGGGCGCTTTTATGAAAATGGAAGTTTCCAGTATTTTCTCCAGATTCATGAGTGCAAAAAGGAAAACCGGACGAAAGTCAAAGTGAAAAAATGGATTGATACGCCAGATTTAAAGCGGTATGAGGCGTATATCAGCCGGTGGCATTATTTCTTAAAAGATATAAGAATGGCGGAAACGGAGGCGGCGCAGAAACTTTTGGCAGAACCATGCATCGGAACGTCGGAGGAACAGGAGATACAGAAGAAAAACCGTGCCGCTGCGGCAGCCGGGCGCGAAAAACGGCGCAATCTGTTGATTATGAAACTGTTCTATCTGCTTCCGTATGATGGAGAGAAGGACTTTTACGAGCAGTTTGAAAAGCGGATGCAGATGGCGGAGCGGAGTTTGCGATAAATCCTTTGTTGAAGACAAATCCGCAAGGATGTTTGCCCCCAGCTGTGAAGAGGCAGAAACGTTTTGACAGAGTGAAATAAGAAAGGAGATTACCGATGCTTCATACGGATTTTCACACCCACACCACGTTCTGCGACGGAAAGAGTACGCCGCGGGAGATGGTGGAGGCGGCATACCGGATGGGAATGACCGATTTGGGCGTTTCAGGACATGCTGATTTTTCGATGTTTGAGCCGGGATTCGGGATGGACGACGAGAAGCTTCGCCAGTATACCGAAGAACTTCAAGAACTCCGGGAGGAATACCGGGGAAAGATGAATCTCTATATCGGGATTGAGCTGGATGGACTGGGACCGGTGCAGAAAGCAGAGTACGCGATCGGCTCGACCCATGCGCTCATCAAGGATGGCGAGTATGTTTGTGTGGATGATACGGAAGAGAAACTGGTAAAAGCAGTCGAGACGCTGTGGCATGGTGACTGGTACGCGTTTGCACGGGAGTATTTCGAGGCAGAGGCGCAGATTTATGACCGGACAAAATGCGATTTCATCGGACATTTTGACCTGTTGACAAAATTTAACGAGGGATATAAACATTTTGACGAGACGAAAGACGCCTATCTGGAACCGGCGATCACGGCGATGCACAAACTGGCGGCTCTGGGAATTCCGTTTGAGATCAACACAGGCGCCATGTCCCGCGGCTATCGGAGTGCGCCGTACCCGTCCGCAGCTCTGTTAAAAGAGCTGTGTGCCTGCGGCGGACGTATCCTCATCAACTCCGACAGCCACAGTACCGACACGATCGGATATGGGTTTAAGCAGGCGCAGGAGCTGGCGGTGGCGTGTGGATTTAAAAGTGTGTGTGCCCTGAAACCGGGTGGCGGATTTAGGGAGATACTTCTTGTATAAAAAAGACAGAAAGAAAAATATACAAATTCTAAATTTCAAGCATAAAAAATGCTGAAAATAAAGCCGAAATGATTTTATTTTTGGTGAATCGTTTTCAGAGAACCCTGCTATAATATGAGCCGTAACAAGGAGATAGATACTTAACAAAACCCCATGGCTGAGGGCTGCTAAGCACAATGTGTTTTCCACACAGGGTGTGCGGAAGGCGCAGATCAGATTTTTGGAGGAAAAGACAAATGACTACTTTAAAAGCTGAAAAAAGAAGCATGGATGTTAAGGCAAAGAGACTCAGAAGAGAAGGCTATGTAACAGGCAACGTATTTGGCAAGAAGATTCAGGGCTCCATTCCTGTTAAGATGGAAAAGAAAGACGTGGATCGTCTGCTGAAGACCGAGACCAAGGGCGGACAGATTATGCTGGATGTAGAAGGTGAAGTCTACGATGTCCTGATCAAGGAAGTTGACTATGATGCAATGGCAAATCAGGTTGTAGAGATAGATTTCCAGGCGCTGGTAAGCAATGAGAAGGTTCATTCCGTTGCTGAGATTATCTTCGAGAACCACGACAAGGTAGAAACTGGCGTTCTGCAGGAGGTACTGAAAGAAGTATCGTACCGCGCATTACCGGCTGCACTGGTTGAGAAAGTCAAAGTTGATGTTGGTGAGATGGAGATTGGTGATACGATTCGTGTCAAAGACCTTTCGATCGCAAAAGATAAAGACGTTGATATTCTGACCGATCTGGAGGCAGTAGTTGCTACCGTCACAGCGGTTCACAACAATGTACCGGAGACTGATGAAGAGGCTGACGCAGAAGAAGCTAAATAATTGAAGCGCAGTGCCAGGATGAAGTGAAACGGGATGCTGTCCGCAAGGCAGATAAAAAGTTTCGCGGAATGATTGAAACATGAGAAAAGGCGGATGTACTGACCAGATGGCCGATATATCCGCTTTTGAATTTTGTATGAACTTTTTTTGCAGACGGTAAAAGAAGATGAGATTATGGCTCCATATATGCGTCATAAATTTCCGGATCAATATTCTCGCGGATACTCTCATATACGCTTCCAGCCGCCTCCCGGATGGCATCGCGCGTTTCATCCGAGAGAGTTAAAATCGCGGTGCCGCTCGCTTCGATCGTAGCGATACGGTTGGAGATGCGCGCGTCGGACTGTTCTCTGGCATACTCGGTCGCGGTTTTGGCTGCCTGCGTCATGATTTCCTGTTCTTCCGGAGTCAGGTTCTGGAAGAAATCGTCATTGACAATCAGGGAGATCAGATGCGGCAGGTGGTTCGTCTCGACCACATAATCCTGCTGTTCGTAGAGACGGTTGGAGACGATGACCTCATACGGGTTCTCCTGCGCGTCGATCGTGTGCTGTTGGAGACCGATATACACCTCGCTGAAGGTCATCGGCGTCGGATTGGCGCCGATTGCTTTCCAGAATGCGAGATGATAGCTGTTTTCCATGGTACGGATTTTCTGCCCTTTGAAATCTGCCAGGGAGTAAACTGGTTTATTTGTGCTCATGATGCGGAATCCTTGATCTGCCATGCCGAGCAGGTGGTAACCGCCGTCGGTGTACACCTGGCTGATGAGATTGTAAAAATCCGGATCATCCAGCTTTTTGCGGCAGTCATCCAGCGAATCAAAGACGCATGGAAGGTCAAAAACGGCGAGATCCTTCATGAAAGAAACCTGAGGGGCGGTGTTCTGCACGACAAACGGGATATCGCCGTCCGCGCACGTTTCGAGCAGGTCGCGGTCACCGCCGAGTGTGGAGTTGGCGTAAACCTGAATCCGCATTGCGCCGTTGCTTAAGTCATGTACTTCCTCCGCAAATTTTTCGGCAAACAGCTGCGTTACCGTGTCCTCTGGGCTGGCGGTCGCCAGTGGCCAGGAATAGCGCTGTTCTTCCTTGCTGGAGGCGCAGCTGCTCAGCGCAAGCGAGGCGCCGAATAAAAGAACCGACGAAGAAATGAGCGCCGTAGCGAATCGGGAAGAAGTCCGGCATCGGCGGGACACTAGGTTTGAAATATAAATCATAATGGGAGATCCTTTCAAATTTAAAAACATCCATTTCATATGTGAAATATTCCATTCACAGCCTGAAAGCGTGAAGCAAGTCGTTATATGAAATCTTTCAGAACTTCAACATTTCCAAGCGTCCATTCAGCATTATAACAATCCCAGCGACAAAGCCGGTATAAACGTAATCAGCAGCAGCGCCACCAGGAACAATCCAATCATCGGCATCGCTTTTTTTGCGATCGCCATGATCGGGACGTCGGTCAGGGAGCTGGCGACAAAGAGGTTGACGCCGATCGGCGGGGGTACGAAGCCGATTGCCAGATTGACAACCATGATCACACCGAACTGGACCGGATCCATGTTGATCGCTGTCACGATCGGGAGCAGGATCGGGGTCAGAATCAGGATCGCCGGGGTTGTATCCATGACCATTCCCACGATAAGCAGGAACAGGTTGATGACAAGCAGGATCATGATCGGGCTGTTGAAATGTTCCAGGATAAAGCTGCTGACCGCCTGCGGCACCTGCATCAGGGTCAGGACTCTGGAAAATGCCGTGGAAGCTGCCAGAATAAAGAGGATCGGTGTGAATGTGCGGATCGCTTCCACAAAAATCGGCGGGATATCCCGGAATTTCATGGTCCGGTAGAGGAACAGGCTGACAAACAAGGCATAGAAAACGGAGATAACTGCTGCTTCCGTGGGGGAGGCGATGCCGCTGTAGATACAGCCAAGGATGATGACCGGGCTTAAGAGAGCGAAAAAGCTTTCGCGCAGCACCCGGAACAGTCCTTTTTCGTGCAGCAGATGGATTTCAGCGTGGATTTTTTCTCTATCTTCACCGTAACGTCGGCAGTGATAGATGGCATACAGCATCAGGAGCAGACCAATCATCAGACCCGGAATGACGCCGGCTAAGAACAGACTGCTGACAGAGGCACCGGACGCCATGCCGTACATGATAAACGGGATACTCGGCGGAATGATAACGCCCAGACCGCCTGCGACTGCCACGATCGCGGTAGAGAAAGTCCGGTCATAGCCGAGGGCGCTTAAAATCGGGATCGTCATGCTTCCGACGGCTGCGACGGTTGCCGGGGCAGAGCCGGAGATAGCGCCGTAGAAGAGGCAGGTCACGATGACCGCGCATGGCATACCGGCGGTAAAATTGCCAAGAAAGAAGGCGAATACGTCAAACAGCTTCTTGGAAATACCGCCCTTTGCCATGATGATGCCGGATAAGACGAACATCGGCACGGCGAGCAGGGGAAAAGAATCCAGTCCGCCGAACATGGCGCGGATCAGATACTTAGCGCCGACCGTGAAGGACGGGTCAAAAACGGAAGGGAGAACCGAGGCGATACCGAGCGTGATCGATACCGGGATTGCGATGACAAGCAGCACGACAAAGATAACAAATAAGAGAGCAGCAGGCATCAGTGTTCCTCCTTTCCAGATGGTGTATTTGCCTCGATGAGAGATTCGATTTCATTGGATTCCTTTTCCGGCATATCTGCATTTGCATGGATAAAGGATTCCGGTGTATTGCGCTCCGGGTGGGCCGGATCGTAGACATCTTCGCCGCGGGCAACCTTAAATTCGATGATCCAGCGCTGCAGAATGCGGAATGTTACCAGAAGAAAGGAAACAAACGGCGCTGCCTGAATATAGTACATCGGAATCCCGCAGGCTGGGGATAACTGTCCGCTGTGAATGGCGGACATCATGTAAGAGTATGCAAATGGGATCATATAAAGGAAAAAAATCAGCTCAAAGGTGTGGTTGACAACCTTAAAAAGAGCCTTACCTCTGCGTGGAAAGGCAGCGACGAACTGTTCGATCTTGATAGACAGGCACTTTTTGCTGCAATAGCTGACGCTTAAAAAACCGCTCCAGATAAAGAGAAAACGGGTAACCTCCTCGGACCAGGACAGAGACTGCCCAAGCGCGTAGCGGGAAAATATCTGGATTCCCATAATGAGTGTCATCGCAGCCAGCATGACAACCAGCAGAAATTCTTCCAGGTTTTCATCCAGCCAGTGAAGTGTTTTTTTCATGAATAATCCCCTTGTAAATACGGATAATAGGTTGCTGTTTATGCAGGCACGTTTGAAAACGGATGTGCCGCTTGATAACAATAATAGACCTGCGATGGAGGTAGCAGGTCTTGAGTGTCTCGCGGAAAATCCCTCCGTACCCGCAGGTACAGGGATTTCCGGGAGTAAAAAAATAGGTGGCTAAAAGTATAATATAGGCACTTTTGGAACCGAAAGTGCCGTAAGATAGCGTGGTGGCAGCTGGAATTTGCCGTATTTAAATGCGAAGCCACGGCAAATTCAGTTACTGGGCACGTTAGCGTGAACAGTAACCGAATAACTGGATAAGCCAGATATTACATCGCACTGTGAAGCAGTCCCAGTACAGTCTCCAGATCCTTTACGCCCATCTGACCCGGTGCGGATGCTTTCTTGGCAGCGCCGAAGGTCATGGAAGAACCAAATACCTCGCCGCAGAGACGGCTGATAACGCCGGTGCCAGCCATCGACATGGTAATGATTGGACGGTCCGCATAGAGGGAAGTCATTTCCTCAGTGGCAGAGAGAAGTGTTAAAACATCTTTCTTGTTCTGCGGCATAACTGCGATCTTCGGGATATCTGCATTCATATCCTGCATCTTACGCAGGCGGTAGATGATGTCGGATTTCTCCGGCGTCTTGTGGAAGTCATGGTTGGAAGCGATGACTTTCACGCCAGCCGCATGTGCGCCGTCGATGATCTTGGTTACAATCGCGTCGCCGGTAAAGATCTCTACGTCAATGAAATCAACATAGCCGGTCTGAGCTACCTTGATGTTCAGCTTTGCGTAATCTTCCGGCTCGATGGATTTCTCGCCGCCCTCTTTGGAGGTACGGAAGGTCATCAGAATCGGAGTCTCGCCGAGAACAGCACGCAGTTCCTTTAAGACGTCTTCTACCTTCTCAAAATCAAAGACATCTTCGAACCAGTCTACACGCCATTCTACCACATCAACCGGAATAGAATCAAACGTTTTGGCCTCGTCGATGATTTCCTGTTTGGTAACGCCTACGATCGGAACGATGATCTTCGGTGTGCCGGAGCCGATTTCGATATTTCTAACTTTGATAGTATTCATAATCAGAGAATCCTTTCATTTTATCAATAAATATTTATTCGTCGCTTTCTGCCAGAGACATCATTTTCGCGTAGCGGGCATTGACAAAGAGTCCCAAGAGAACGCCGATGGCAGTCAGTACGATATTCATTATCATAACATGGGATGGTGCCATTTTGGAAGCGGCAGTCAAAATTGTGTAATTACATAAGGAAGAAGCAATCATAACCAGTGCGGTTACGGTTCCCTTGATCTTCGGGAACAGCATGTTGCAGACGGAGGTTACAATCTGTAACAGACCGCCCGCGCCTGCCCAGCCGATGATGAAAGCGCCTGCAATCATAAGGGTCTGGCTGTGACCGATGAGTACGGCAACCAAAGTAACGAGGCAGATAACCGGGTAAACGAGGATGAAACGTACATCCTTGATTTTACGGGTCAGCAGGGAGGTGACAACGAGCGCCATCAGGGTACCTGCGGAATAGTAGGTCTGCATGATGGACGGGTTCGCCCAGCCTGCATTTTCTTTTGCGAAGTTCTGCGCGCAGTTTAACCATAACTGGAAGGTACCGGTGCAGGTGAAACCAATCACGATCATGGCGATGGACTCAAACGAAAAATTTGTGTGTTTTAAGCTGGCGATGAGTCCCTCGGATTTGCCCTCTGCCTTCTGCTCAGAATCTGGCAGCGGGAACAGGAAAATAAGTACAAATAAAACAGCGTAAATAATACCGCATCCGATAAATAACGGATTGTAAGATACCATGCCGGTGGCGGTGGTTGTCACAGCAACACCGAGTACGAACGGCAGAAGCATCTGCGCGATCGCAATGAAAAATTTGATTCCCATGGTAGCGACACCCGGAGCGCTGCTGATAATCTCGGCAACCGCCGGATAGATACCGGTATCAAGGAACGAATTGGAGATACCTCCGATGATTGCACATACATAAGCGATTTGATAGCCGCCGTTTTGTCCGGCGCTGAAAGCGAAAGCAAGTCCAATCAGGTAAACCGCGTAGGAGGCGCTGCCGATCGCGGTTGAGATGCGGCGTCCCAGTTTGTCGGAAAGTGGTCCGGCAAATGGAAGTGCAATCAGACGTCCGAGTCCTAAAGCAGCGGAAATCGCGGTGATCGCCATTGCCTCAACGCCCCAGGCTGCGGCAAGCGCTTCCTTGATGACTGCCTGTCCGAGAATCGAACAGCCGACGCCATGGATAAAGTAGTTTAAGTACATGATAAGTGCACTTGGCAGATATTTCTTGTTCATGATTTTCTCCTTAATTCAAGATCCGCCTGTCGTGCTGCCGTTTCGGAAACCGGGCGGATGATGGCTGATGTTCTGTCACAAACACAAAGGAGATGCCGATATAAAAAGTTCTGTTTTAGTGTTAGAAAAATAACACGTTTGATGCCTTTATTCTAATAATTATTATAGCCGAAGTCTAATACTTTTATAGCAAAAAAACAATGCATTTTAAGCATTAATGTGTTATAAATATGATTATGGGTTACTGTTCACGGGTAGGCACTTTTGGAACCGAAAGTGCCGTAAGAAAACGTGGTGGCAGCAGGAATTTGCCGTATTTAAATGCGAAGCCACGGCAAATTCCGTTACTGGGCACGTATGCGTGAACAGTAACGATTATGGAAGTTTGGTGTGATGCATTTACGGCTGATATTGCGAAGAGTTAATACGAAGATACATAAAGACGGGGGACGTTAGGAATGACATTGAATCAGATTTTATATTTTCAGAAGATAGCGAATCTGGAAAATTATCATCAGGCGGCGGAAGAATTATATATATCACAGCCATCCCTGAGCCGGTCGATGGCGTCACTGGAAAATGAGCTGGGCGTGACGCTCTTTGAAAAAGAAGGACGCGGGGTGACCCTGACGAAGGCGGGGAAGATGTTTTTGGAGTACGCGGACCGGATTCTCACAGACTGCCACATAGCGGTCGGGAAAATGCGGGAAATTTCGATGGATGGGGGAAAGATCGACATCGGTTACGTGTTTCCGCTGGCAGGTCACTATATCCCGCACCGGGTCAAGCTCTTTTTAGAACAGCCGGAAAATCAAAAGGTTGTGTTTAATTTCTGGCAGAATCACACACCGGCGATTGCAAAAAAGGTAAAAACGGGTGAATTAGATGTAGGCTTTGGCGGCTGTCTGGAAAAGGATGACATGGAATTTTTCCCGGTGGCGAACCAGAAGCTTGTCATCATCACGCCGAAGGATCACCCGCTGGCAGAGCGGGAGAGTATTCCATTTGCGGAGCTGAACCGGTATCCGGTAATTGGATACGATAAGGACTCCTGGATGGGGACGCGCACCCGCGCGCTCTATGCGAAATACAACATTCAGCCGGACATCATTGTGGAGTGTCCGGACGAATATTCGATCGTCGCACTGGTGCGGGAGAGTTTTGGTATCGCACTGATGCCGCGCACGGACATTCTGGAGCTTTCTCAGGGAGTCTGCATTCACCCGATTGAAAATCTGGACATTTATCACCAGATTTTTATGTTCTGGATGAAAGAACGCTACCGGCTTCCGGCGGTGGAACGCTTTATTGAATATATGAAACAGCAGGCGCGTCAGGACGGTCTGCAGGCGGAACGGGAAACCGATAGCAAAAACGTATTGAAAATTTACTTGAAAGATATTGTTAATTTTTAAGCAAAACGGTTAAGATAAAAGTGTCACAAACACAGGGATGCCTCTCATGCAATGGAGAAGGAGAATTTCATCATGAAGAGCAAATACCCCAAAATTTTTGAACCGATTACCATTAAGCGCATGACGATCAAAAACCGTGTTGCCATGACGCCGATGGGTACTAACTATGGCGAGACGAGCGGTGAGATGAGCAACCGCCATATGAATTATTATTCCCTGCGTGCCAAGGGAGGAACTGGTCTGATTATTCTGGAGAATGCCAATATCGAATATCCGGTTGGTTCCAATGGCACAAGCCAGATCCGCATCGATCACGACAGCTTTATGCCGCGTTACTATCAGTTAGTCGAGAATCTTCACAAGAATGGCGCGATGGTAGCGATTCAGGTTAACCATGCGGGCGCTTCTGCATCCTCTGCCAGAACAGGTATGGAGACGGTGTCTTCCTCCAATATCCCGACCAAGGCAGGCGGCGAGATTCCGCGTCCGATGACAAGGGAAGAGATCCTGACGACCGTAAAAAAATACGGCGAGGCGGCGAAACGTGTACAGGCGATCGGATTTGATGCGATTGAGATCCACTGTGGTCATTCTTATCTGATGAGTCAGTTTATTTCCCCGTATTACAACAAAAGAACCGATGAATTCGGCGGCTCCGTCGAGAATCGTCTCCGTTTCCCGAAGATGGTTCTGGAAGAGGTGCGGAAAAATGTAGGTCCGTGGTTCCCGATCATCGTCCGTATCTCTGCGGAAGAGCGCGTGCCGGGCGGCAACACGCTGGAAGACACACTGGAATACCTCGAATATCTGGATGAGTACGTAGATATGTACGATGTATCCTGCGGTCTGAACCCGTCCTTACAGTATCAGATTGACTCGAACTTTCTGCCGGATGGCTGGCGTTCCTACATGGCAAGAGCCGTGAAGGATAAATTTGGTAAACCGGTTATCAATGCGGGCAACTACCGCGATCCGGAGGTCGTTGAGAAAGTATTGGAGAGCGGCGATGTCGATATTGTCGGCATGGGACGCGGACTCATTGCAGAGCCGAACTGGGTCAGCAAGGTGCAGAACGGCGAGGAGGAGATTCTCCGTAAATGTATCTCCTGTAACGTCGGCTGTGCGGGAAACCGAATCGGCGTCAACCGTCCGATCCGCTGTACCGTCAACCCGGCTGTTCCGGAGGGCGATATCTACAAGAAGCTGAAAGTCAATAAAAACTGCAACGTAGTTGTAGTCGGCGGCGGTACAGCCGGTCTGGAAGCAGCCTGCACGGCAGCCGAGGTTGGATGCAACGTATTCTTATTAGAAAAGAGTGGTAAATTAGGCGGACTTTCCACCTTCATTTCCGACCTGCCAAGCAAGAACCGTATGAAAGACTTCCCGAAATATCTGGAAGCACGTGCGAAGAGACTGAAAAATCTGTATGTATTTCTGAACTGCGAGGCAACCGTGGACAAGATCAAACAGTTCAAGCCGGATATCATTGTCAACGCAACCGGTTCCGTTCCAGTCGTTCCGCCGATCAAGGGACTCAAGGAAAACATCGCAGCCGGTCATGTCGATACCATTTTCGAGATGATTCAGAAAGTAAAAGCCGGAGAATACCCGGATGATTTCTGCAAGGGCAAAAAAGTGGTTGTAGTCGGCGGCGGCTCCGTTGGCCTGGATGTTGTGGAGTATTTCGCACCGCGCGGCGCGGAGTGTACCATCGTGGATATGCTCCCGCAGATTGGTATGCTGGCAGATCCGATCACAAAATGTTCCATGCGTGAGACACACGACAAATATGGTGTGAAAGAGTATGTGAATACTGCGCTGCAGGAAGTCAAAGAAAACGCATTTACCGTGAAGCTGCCGGATGGCACGATCGAGGATCTGAACTTTGACCTCGGTTTCAACTGTCTGGGAATGCGCGCCAACAATCCGATTCTGGCACAGCTTGAAGAGGCATTTGACAACACAGATACATTCATTTACCCGATCGGAGATTCCGTCCGCGCCCGCCGTATCATGGAGGGAACGATGGAAGGACGTGCGATTCTGAACGTGCTGGAAGCGAGAGGATTTTTAGAGCTGGCACCGTTGGAGTAAGAAATTGAATATTGCATTTGAAAGATTCTGACTGTTCGCTGAACGAATGATATCGTTTTATTTGATTATAAAAATAGAGAAGAAAAGAGGAAATTATCATGCCAAACATTACAGGACATACCGAATTAGTAGGATTAATGGCTTACCCGATCCGTCATACACAGTCTCCGACCACCCACAACCTTGCCTATGACAAGAATGGCGACGATGTTATCCAGCTTGCGTTCGAGGTAGACAACGATACCCTGGAAGCAGCGGTTGAGAGTATCCGTGCGCTGAAGATGCTGGGTTCCAACATCTCCATGCCGAACAAGACCGTCGTTCACAAATATCTGGATGAGGTAGACGAGGCTGCAAAGCTGTGCGGCGCGATCAACACTGTAGTCAACACCCGTGACAAAGACGGCAATGTAACCGGATACCTGAAGGGTTACAACACTGACGGTATGGGTTACTGGCAGGGAATCAAGGAAGAAGGCATTGATTTCAAGGGAATGAAGATGGTTCTCATCGGTACCGGCGGTGCAGCGACCGCTATCGCAGTACGCGGCGCACTGGACGGCATTGCAGAGCTGCATATCTTCAATATTAAAGATAAGTTCTATGCACGCGGAGAGGAGATCGTTGACATCATCAACAAGAACTCTAACTGCAAGGCCGAGATGCATGACCTGGGCGATCTGGCACTCTTAAAAGAGAAAATGCACGAAGCAGACATTTTCTGTGATGCAACCGGCGTTGGTATGCACCCGCTGGAGGATCTGTCCAATATCCCGGATCCGTCCTATTTCCGCAAGGATCTGATCGTAACTGATACGGTATATGCACCGCGTGAGACCGTGATGATGAAGCAGGCCAAAGAAGCTGGCTGCACCCGTGTATACAACGGTATGAGCATGATGCTGTTCCAGGCGCTGATCGCGATTGAACTGTATACAGGAAAATCAACACCGGTGGATTACATGAAGGAGAAGCTGGGAATCTAATAAAAATATAGCTCGAACAGCAACACCTATCCCCCACAGTTATACCTGCTATTCCGCATTAGCACTTGCGTTCATATCCTGATTCGGGTATAATAATAAAACACACTTTCAATGTAAAGTGCAAAAGTGATCTGAATGAATACAAGTGGAGAAGGATGAGACAGATGGATGAATTAAAGAAGCTGCGAAATGATCTGGACATGTGCGACGAGATTCTGATCGACGCCCTGCGGATGCGTTGCCAGATTATCCAGGAGATTACAAATTATAAACAGAAAAACGGACTTCCGATTTACCAGGCAGAGGAAGAAGAGCGCAAGAAGAGCAAGATGCTTGCGAAGCTGGATGATTATGAATACAAAAAATCAATCATGGCAGTTTACGACAGCGTCCTCTACCGGAGCAAACGGATTCAGTCCCATGAGCTGTTTGGGTTCAATATTTTCCTGATCGGATTTATGGGAGTCGGAAAGAGCACCGTTTCGAATGCACTGCAGAATACCTTTGCGATGGATGTATTGGAAATGGATGAAATGATCGCGAAAAAGAACAACATGAGCATTTCCGAGATCTTCGATCTGCACGGCGAGGCATATTTCCGCAACGAGGAGACAAACCTGCTCAAGGAGGTAGGAAACGAGAAGAACAAGATTGTATCCTGCGGCGGCGGCGTAGCGATGCGCGAGATCAATGTACAGGAGATGCGAAAGAGCGGCAAGATTATACTTCTGACCGCGAAGCCGGAGACGATTCTGGAGCGTGTCAAAGAGAACCATGACCGTCCTCTTCTGGAAAATAATAAGACAGTGGAATATGTTTCCGAGCTGATGGAGAAGCGCAGACCGGCGTATGAAGCGGCAGCGGATATTGTGATCGCGACCGATGGAAAATCAGCGAATGAGATCTGCGAGGAGATCATTGCACAGGTGAAGAAGTTTAAATAATGTGACTGCTCAGAAAGTTCTGACAGAGAAAACGAAAGGGGAAAAAGATGTCGAATCATATCACAGGACACACAGGTTTACTTTGTTTACTGGGAAGCCCGGTCGCACACAGTGTTTCGCCGGAGATGCACAACGAGGCGTGCAGCCAGTTGGGTCTGGATTATACATATCTGGCGTTTGATGTGCCGGAAGAGAAGATGCCGCAGGCGGTTGAGGGACTGCGGACGATGGGCGCGCGCGGCTGGAATATCACGATGCCGGGCAAAAATATCATGTGCAAGCTGGCAGACAAGGTTTCACCGGCTTCCGAGATTTCCGGCGCCTGCAATACGATTGTCAACGACGACGGTGTTCTGACTGCTTATACGACCGATGGCGTCGGATTTATGCGTGCAGTTGCAGAAAATGGTGTAGACATCATTGGCAAGAAAATGACGCTTTTAGGCGCTGGCGGCGCCGCAACCGCGATTCTTGTACAGGCAGCTTTAGACGGCGTGGCAGAAATTAACGTATTTAACGTCAAGGACGCGTTCTATCCGAGAGCCGAGGAGATTGTAAAGAAACTGAACGAGCGCACAGGATGCAAGGTAACCCTGCATGATTACTCCGATCCGGAGATCCTGCGCCAGTCCATCGCAGACAGCGCGATTCTGGTAAATGGTACTTCCGTCGGCATGGCTCCGAAGACGGACAATACGATCATTACTGATACAACGATGTTCCATAAAGACCTGTTCGTATTCGATGTCATCTACAACCCGCAGGAGACAAGACTTCTCCGGGAGGCAAAAGAAGCAGGCTGTAAGACAGGCAACGGCATGTACATGCTGCTCTATCAGGGAGCTGCCTCCTTTAAACTCTGGACCGGAGAAGATATGCCGGTGGAGATTATTAAAGAGAAATATTTTACAAAATAGGATTTGAAGAACGGCGCACCGCATTCTCGTTATTTAGTGATGAGAATGCGGTGTGCCGTTTTTCATCATTTATAAACCTTTATGCCCACAAATCTGCTCCTCCAGCACACTCATCAGCACCTTCATATCAATCGGCTTCGCCACATGATCATTCATTCCGGATTCCAGCGCCCGCTCTTTATCCTCTGTAAATGCATTCGCTGTCATCGCAACGATCGGAATGCCAGCCTTCTTCTTATCCGAAAACCGCCGGATCGCCCGCGTTGCCTTGTAGCCGTCCATGATCGGCATCTGGATATCCATCAGAATCAAATCATAATAATCTTCCGGCGCTTTTTGCAGCATTTCCAGGCAGGCAACCCCGTCATTTGCCCGTTCGACCAAAAGCCCCTCGCGGGTCAAAAGTTCGATGGAAATTTCGGCGTTCAGATCATTATCCTCCGCAAGAAGAATCCGGCAGCCGGATAGAGTCTGGGCAGCTGTTTCATCGAATGCGGTAGGCTCTGTTTCCTCCCGCGAGGAAATCCGGCATGGGATCCGGACGGTAAACGTTGAACCTTCTCCGAGCTTGCTCTTTACCTCGATCGTTCCATGCATCAGATCCACCAGATTTTTCACGATTCCCATGCCAAGCCCGGTGCCTTCAATGCCGCTGACGGTGGAAGAACGCTCCCGTGAAAATGATTCAAAAATATGCGACTGGAATTCCTCGGAAATGCCGATGCCGGTATCGGTGATTGCGATTTCTGTGATACACCAGCCGTCCGTTTCACCAGGCTCCTGGCGGAGGGCACAGGAGATCGTCCCGCCCTTGGCGGTATATTTGATCGCATTGCTCAAAATATTCAATACAATTTCGGACATATACGTCGTGTCAATGTAGATATATGGGTACGAAATGTCCTTAGTCACATGAAAATGCTGCTGTTTTTCTTCCAGGGCAGTCTGAACCATGACGATACAGGAATCAAAACTTTTCTCAGTCTGGATGGAGGTTTCTTCAATGTGTATCTGGTTATTCTCAATCTGTGAAAACTGAAGAATATTGTTGATGATAGAGAGCATCTTTTCACCGGAAATATGGATCTTGTCCATATATTCACCGATTTTTTCCGGTTCCTGCAGATGGTTTCTGGCAAGTTCTGCGTAACCGAGGATCGCATTCATCGGTGTCCGGATATCATGCGACATATTGAACAGGAAGGTCGATTTCGCCTTGTTGGCTGCCTCTGCTGCTTTTGCGGTCTGTTCCAGAAGCTGCTGCTGGGTGAGTTCTCTGGACTTCTGTTTTTTTGTATAAAAATAGGAAATAACAATTAGCAGAAGTGCTATCATGCTCGCGGCAGCGGCGATTCCAAAGGAGGAACGGTTGATCGCCTCAATCGATCGGTAAGTGTCTTCCATATCAATCTCGATACAGAGGGCACCGAGAATGTCATTGGTTCCGTCGGAGGCAATGACCGGATAGCAGGCGGTAAAAATATGCCCCCATGTGGTATCAATGATCTTTTGTGAGTGGATCGTTTTGCCGGAGAGGGCAGCTTCCAGATATGGAGCCATTTCCTCTTCCAGGTAGGTGCCCGGATAAGCAAAATCAGGTGCTTCCAGATCCAGGCCATCGATCAGGTAGATGGGTTTTCCGCCCGGTCCACGCTTGGCGGTGTATAAGTAGCGCGTCGAATTGAGGCTGCGAAGCTCATTTAAATAAGACTGCAGGCTTCGATACTGCGCAGAGTTCATATCGGATTTTGTGTTGATCTGTTCAAAATCTGCCCGCGTCAGCCGGCTCGATATCGCCCGGTGAACCGCGTCCGAACAGGAAATATTCCGTTCTACGGCGGCGCTCAGGGTGATGCGGCTGTTGCTTTTCAGCAGTGCAACGGTGTATAAGGAAATGAAAAATACTGCCAGAAGAAGCAAAAAGGTAAAGTTAAAGGCATGATAAGAAAAGCTTCTTGATGGGATATTTTCGTTGGATGGATGATTCATAAGTTAGATTCAACTTTCATGTAAATGCAGGGTTTATAGTTAAAAAACAGATCGAGTTGTTGATAATAAATGTAACATAAAACAGGTAAATCAGCAAGAAAGATATGCTTACATGAAAATTTAAAAAAAAATTTTTCACAAATTCTTCATAAAAAAATTAGCACTCTACTCTTGACAGTGCTAACAACAAGTGTTATATTACTGCTAGAACAAAAGAAGACCAAAAGGTTTTCACAGATTGTTCGAAAGGAGGCAGGTTTATGAATATCAGTAAATTTACCCAGAAGTCTCTGGAAGCCGTTCAAAATACGGAAAAGCTGGCGTATGAATATGGAAACCAGCAGATTGATCAGGAACATTTGCTGTACAGTCTTTTGACTGTGGAAGACAGCTTGATTTTTAAATTAATAACAAAGATGGGAATCTCGGGCGACCAGTTCCGTGATGAGGTGCAGCAGGCGATTGGAAAGCTGCCGAAGGTATCCGGCGGTCAGGTGTATTTCTCCAACGATGCCAACAAGGTGCTGGTGAACGCGGAGGACGAAGCCAAGGCGATGGGGGACGAGTATGTTTCCGTCGAGCACTTATTTCTGGCGATGTTAAAACAGCCGAATAAGGCGGTCAAGGAACTGTTCCGTCTCTACGGCATTACGAAAGAGAGCTTTTTGCAGGCGCTTTCGACAGTGCGCGGCAACCAGCGTGTTGTCAGCGATAATCCGGAGGCAACGTATGACACTTTAAATAAATACGGTTACGATCTGGTGGAACGTGCGAGAGATCAGAAGCTCGATCCGGTCATCGGCCGTGACGGTGAGATCCGTAATGTGGTTATGATTCTCTCCAGAAAGACGAAAAACAACCCAGTTCTGATTGGTGAACCTGGCGTCGGTAAGACAGCCGTTGTCGAAGGACTGGCACAGCGTATCGTGCGCGGCGATGTCCCGGAGGGCTTGAAGGACAAGAAATTGTTTGCTCTGGATATGGGAGCTCTGATGGCGGGCGCGAAGTACCGCGGCGAGTTCGAAGAGAGACTGAAAGCGGTGCTTGACGAGGTCAAGAAGAGCGAGGGACAGATTATTCTGTTTATCGATGAGCTGCATACGATCGTCGGCGCGGGCAAATCCGAGGGCGCGATGGACGCCGGGAATATGCTGAAGCCTATGCTGGCGAGAGGTGAACTGCACTGTATCGGTGCGACGACCCTGGATGAGTACCGTAAATACATCGAAAAAGACGCAGCTCTGGAACGTCGTTTCCAGCCGGTTCACGTTGATGAGCCGACCGTGGAAGATACGATTTCCATTCTGCGTGGTCTGAAAGAGAGATATGAGGTTTACCACGGGGTCAAGATTACCGACTCTGCGCTTGTATCGGCGGCAATTCTCTCGGATCGTTATATCACGGATCGTTTCCTTCCGGATAAGGCGATCGATCTGGTTGATGAAGCGTGCGCGATGATCAAGACAGAGATGGATTCAATGCCGGCGGAGCTGGATGAACTGTCGAGACGTATCATGCAGCTGCAGATTGAAGAGGCTGCGCTTAAGAAAGAGACTGACCGCTTAAGTCAGGATCGCCTGGCAGAACTGCAGAAAGAACTGGCAGAGCTCAAGAGCAGCTTTTCGACCCAGAAAGCCCAGTGGGAGAATGAAAAATCTTCCGTTGATAAGCTGTCCAAACTGCGTGAAGAGATTGAGCATGTAAATGGCGAGATTCAGGCAGCGCAGCAGGCATATGACCTAAACAAAGCGGCTGAACTCCAGTACGGCAAGCTGCCGGAACTGCAGAAACAGTTGGCGGAAGAGGAAGAGAAAGTGAAAAATCAGGATCTCAGTCTGGTACATGAGAGTGTCACCGAGGATGAGATTGCCCGGATTATTTCGAAGTGGACCGGTATTCCGGTTGCCAAACTGACCGAGAGCGAGCGTAGCAAGACCCTGCATATGGACGAACTGCTGCATAAACGTGTCATCGGACAGGATGAGGGCGTTACCAAGGTAACGGAGGCGATTATCCGTTCCAAAGCGGGCATCAAGGATCCGACGAAACCAATCGGTTCGTTCCTGTTCCTAGGTCCGACCGGTGTCGGCAAGACAGAGCTTGCAAAAGCGCTGGCGGAGGCATTGTTTGATGATGAGAACAACATGGTTCGTATCGATATGAGTGAATACATGGAGAAACATTCCGTTTCCCGTCTGATCGGAGCGCCGCCAGGATATGTCGGATATGACGAGGGCGGTCAGCTGACCGAGGCAGTACGGCGCAAACCGTATTCTGTTGTCCTCTTCGATGAGGTTGAGAAAGCGCACCCGGATGTATTTAACGTCCTGCTGCAGGTTCTGGATGATGGACGTATCACGGATTCGACCGGCAAAACTGTCGATTTCAAGAATACGATCCTGATTATGACCTCCAACATCGGTTCCCAGTATCTGCTGGACGGCATCGATGAAAAGGGACAGATCAAGCCGGAGGCGGAAAGCTCCGTTATGCATGACTTGAGAGCTCACTTCCGTCCTGAGTTCCTGAACCGTCTGGATGAGATTATTCTCTTTAAGCCGCTGACGAAAGGCAACATCGGAGGCATCATTGAGCTTCTGATTGCAGATGTCAACAAACGTCTGGCGGATAAGGAGTTAAAGATTGCCCTGACGGACGAGGCAAAGGATTTCATCATTGAAAATGGCTACGATCCGGTTTACGGTGCAAGACCGCTGAAACGGTACCTGCAGAAGAACGTTGAGACACTGGCAGCGAAGCTGATTCTGGCGGACGGCGTCCGTGCGGGCGATACGATAGAGATCGGGCTTTCGGATGGCAAGCTGACGGCTTCGGCTGTCCATAGCGCGTAAGCGGAAAACGTCTTACGGCGGATTTATAACTATTATATAGAAGAAACAATAGGGCGCGGAGAAGTGCGAAAGAGCTTCCTCTGCGCTCTTTTTATGTATTTCTGAGATTTTCACAGTCTTGACATTGCCCGGCAACTTTACTAAAATGATTCCATAATGACCGGACTATATCATTTGTTCCGGAAGTCAGTCAGATGAGGAGAAGATGAGATGAAAATTGCGATTGGAAATGACCATTCGGCGGTAGAACTGAAGAACATTATTGTGGATTTCCTGAAAGAAAAAGGAATCGAAGTGTTAAATCTGGGTACAGACAGCAGCGAGAGCTGTGATTATCCAGTTTACGGAGAGAAGGTAGGTCGTGCAGTTGTTTCCGGCGAAGCCGATCTGGGTATCGCAATCTGCGGTACCGGTCTTGGTATTTCACTGGCAGCTAACAAGGTAAAAGGCGTGCGCGCCTGCGTATGCAGCGAGCCGTACACAGCGGTGATGTCCCGCCGCCACAACGATGCCAATGTACTCTGCTTCGGCGCCCGCGTGGTGGGAAGTGAGCTTGCGAAGATGATCGTTGACGAGTGGATCAACGCAGAATTTGAGGGCGGACGCCATCAGAGACGCGTGGATATGATTATGGCGATTGAGGAGAAAGACTGATTCAGAGTCAGAGGTAACGGATGAAATCATAAGGCAGGCTGACAGCAGGATGCGGGATGCCTGTGAGAACAAAAAGAGGCAGCTGTAAAGAGATGGAGCAGCTGCGAAAAGAACAGGAGGAAGCAGGAAATGATCACAGAAGATATTCGCTACATCGGTGTAAACGACCATGACATTGACTTGTTTGAGGGGCAGCATCAGGTGCCAAATGGTATTTCATATAACTCATACGTGATTATGGATGAAAAGATCGCGATCATGGATACGGTAGACAAGCGCAAACAGACGGAATTTCTGGGAAATCTGGAAACCGCACTGGCTGGAAGAACCCCGGATTATCTGGTAATCAGCCACATGGAGCCGGATCATGCATCAAGTATCCAGGCAGTCGTAGAACGGTACCCGGAAATCACACTGGTAGGCAATGCGAAGACATTTCCGATGCTGAAACTGTACTTTGATCTTGATACCAGCCGTGCGCTGACGGTCAAGGAGGGCGATACCCTGAAACTGGGGCGCCATGAGCTGACGTTCATCATGGCACCGATGGTACACTGGCCGGAAGTTATGGTAAGCTATGATTCCTTCGACAAGGTGCTGTTCAGCGCCGACGGTTTCGGCAAGTTCGGTGCGCTTGATGTGGATGAGGACTGGGACTGCGAGGCGAGACGGTATTATTTCAATATTGTAGGAAAATATGGAATGCAGGTGCAGGCACTTCTTAAGAAAGCAGCCGGTCTTGAGATCCAGATTATCTGCCCGCTGCATGGACCGGTTCTGAAAGAAACGATCGGTCATGTGCTTGAAAAATACCAGATTTGGAGCAGCTACGGCGTTGAGTCTGAGGGTGTATTTATCGCATATGCGTCCCTGCATGGCAACACCGAGGATGCGGCGAAGAAATGCAAGGAAATTCTTGAGAAAAAAGGATGCCCGAAGGTGGCAATCGCGGATCTGGCGCGCGGTGATATGGCGGAGGCGCTGGAAGATGCATTCCGGTATGGAAAAATTGTATTGGCAGCACCGTCCTATGACGCGGGTGTGATGCCGGTTATGGCAGATTTCCTGCACCACTTACAGAGCAAGAATTACCAGAAACGCACCGTTGCCCTGATTGAAAACGGTTCCTGGGCGCCGAGTGCAGCGCGCACGATGAAGGGAATGCTGGATGCGATGAAGGAGATCACGGTGGTTGAACCGGTCGTTACGGTTCGCGGGGCGCTCAAGGAGAGCGATATTCCGTCGCTGGAGCAGATGGCGGAAGCGCTGCTGGCATAAGAAGCGTCTGGTGACAGTATTTAATGAGACCTGAAAAAGGCTTTTTTAAATAAAAAATCCGGAGAGACAAAAGTGTGGTTTTATATTTATATATGAAAAATCCACTTGATGATTTTGTATGGATGACAGAAAAGAATAGGAGAAACAGACATGGTAGATGAGGTAATGAAGTTCATTACAGAGGCAGACCCGGAAGTGGGAGAAGCCATTGAAGCAGAGGCAGCCCGTCAGAGAAGAAACCTGGAGCTGATCGCGTCGGAGAATATTGTATCGGAGCCGGTTATGATGGCGATGGGATCGGTATTAACCAACAAATATGCGGAGGGATATCCGGGAAAACGTTACTACGGCGGATGCCAGTGTGTCGATGTTGTAGAGTCCATCGCGATCGAGAGAGCGAAAAAACTGTTTGGCTGTGATTATGCAAACGTACAGCCGCATTCCGGCGCGCAGGCAAACATGGCGGTATTTATCGCAATGCTGAAACCGGGTGATACTGTTATGGGCATGAACCTGGATCACGGCGGACATCTGACACACGGAAGCCCTGTCAATTTCTCCGGTTTATATTTCAACATTGTGCCGTATGGTGTCGATGACAATGGCGTGATTGATTACGAAGAGGTAGAGCGCATTGCACTGGAAGCAAAACCGAAGCTGATCATTGCAGGTGCAAGTGCCTATGCAAGAGAGATTGATTTCAAACGTTTCCGTGAAATTGCAGACAAAGTAGGCGCATACCTGATGGTCGATATGGCTCATATCGCTGGTCTGGTAGCAGCCGGTCTTCACCAGAGCCCGATTCCGTATGCAGATGTTGTTACGACAACCACACATAAGACACTGCGCGGACCGAGAGGCGGTCTGATTCTGGCAAATAAGGAAGCAGCTGAGAAGTTCAACTTCAACAAGGCGATCTTCCCGGGAACCCAGGGCGGTCCGTTAGAGCACATCATCGCTGGCAAGGCAGTCTGCTTCGGCGAGGCGCTGAAGCCAGAATTTAAAGAGTATCAGCTTCAGGTAAAGAAGAATGCAGCAGCGCTGGCAGCCGCACTTCAGAAGCAGGGATTCAAGATTCTGACCGGCGGAACCGATAACCACCTGATGTTAGTTGATCTGCGCGGCATGGATATTTCCGGTAAAGAGCTGCAGAACCGCTGCGATGAAGTATACATTACCCTGAATAAAAATACCGTTCCAAACGACCCGAGAAGCCCGTTTGTTACTTCTGGCGTCCGCATCGGTACTCCGGCTGTTACCACCCGTGGACTTAAAGAAGAAGACATGGAAGTCATCGCAGAGTGCATCTGGCTGGCAGCTACCGACTTCGAGAACAAGGCAGATTACATCCGTGCGGAAGTGACGAAACTGTGTGAGAAGTATCCGTTATATAAATAAGTAGAGAAGAATATGGAGCGAAAAATTTGCCAGTCTATAGATTCAGAAAAATGCTGGAAAATTAATGCACATATAACAATAAGAAAAAGGCTGTATTGCCTGCCGCATGGAAGCGCGCGGTAGGTGATACAGCCTTTTCTATTCCAACCATTTTTCCTAGAAATTAAGTTTTTGTCCAATTCCTTTTTCCAATGCTTTTTCATAGATAAGCTGTGCCGTCCGCACATCAAAGAGTCCCATGCCGACTGATTTAAAGCAGCGGGTCTCGTTCTGCTCATGCGGATGTCCCTGCTTGGTATCTTCGATCAGATCCTCGATAAAGTGGACGCGCTTCTGTGTCAGAACGCCCTTTTCCAGCGGAATTTTCAGATCGCCGCTCTCCTCGCAGGCATACGGAAGCTCGGTGTACGCGTTCTTGACGAGTTTCCACACCGCATCCGGCAGTTCGCGCCGTTCCGGACGCCAGGAGCCGATGGCAACAAAGCATTTGCCGCGAAGCAGCTCTTCATCATCCGGGTAGACCGGATCGACCGCCTGGGTGGCGGAGATCAGGACGCGGCTGTGCTCAGCCAGTTCACGGGTATCCGCGCAGGTATGAATCTGGATGTCGTTTTTTCCAAACGATGCCAGACGCGCCGATAAGCGCTCGATAAAGCCGGAAAGATCCTTAGCGTATGCGTCATACAGATAAATATCTGTGATCGGGCGCACCTCGCAGGCATAGAGAAGCTGGTGTAGTCCCTGCATACCGCAGCCAACCAAACCAACTGAGGCAGCATCCTCTGGAGCCAGATAGCGCAGTGCGACACCGCCGACCGCACCGGTCCGCATTGCGGTCAGGACACTTCCGTTCATAATCGCCTTCGGCAGACCGGTCTTTGCGTTATTTAAAATCATAAGTCCGTTCAGATACGGAATTCCCAGAGAGGAATTGTCCGGAAATTCGGATAACATCTTTGTACCGATGACGGAATCCAGAAAACACGGCATATAGAGCATCATATTTTTATCACGCTGTGCGATAAAACGATCCGGCATCTTATAATTGCCGCTTTTGTGAATCGCATACGCATCTTCGATCGCGTCCATGACATCCTCTAAGGTGACGGACTGCCACATTTCTTGTTCGCTGAGAAATAACATATCAAAACCTCCTGAATATTTATGAATGAAATAAAACATATATACTAAAAATAGATTTATCACAAATCAAATGTGGTTTGCATAGCTGGATTGTAGCAGTTTCACGTTTCATTGTCAAGATGAAAACAGAATAAAAATCAAGTTGCATATTTGAAATGGGGCGTGTATAGTAAAGAAAATTGTAGCGGTTCAGTAGGTTTACGCATTTACTGAGCTACAGGAAATGGATAAAATTAGCACAAGCGAGAAGGGAAGAATACCTGGAAAGGAAGGGGTAATGGGAGAAGTAATTAAAGTATTAGACTGGTTGTTAGAGAATTTGGTACAGATATGCACGGTCGTGCTAGAATTGTTTGGAATCATTGTGCTGGTTTCGACAGCGGTATCCTGCTTTGTTCAGTGGATACGAAACAAGCGTCAGCTGATCCGCCTGAATCTGGCACAGGGAATTGCGCTGGCGTTGGAATTTAAGATGGGCGGCGAGGTACTCAGGACGGTTGTGGTACGGGAATGGTCGGAACTTGGAATTTTGGGAGCCATCATTGTCCTTCGGGCAATGCTTACATTTTTGATTCATTGGGAGATCAAGAACGAAAAAAGAGAAACCCAGGAAGAGCAAGGAGGAAAGCTAGAGTAAAAAGGGGCACGAAAAAGGGAGTCTGCAGGATGAGCGGACTCCCTTTTTTCGTGGTTAAACAAGATTAATGCGAAAAATATTTGTCGTAGAAATGAAGGCGTTCCAGAATTTGCTTCTGGCTTTTGATTTCCATTTTGGAATAAATGGAAGCCAGATGCTTTTTGACAGTAGGGATGCTGACGAAGAGGGTGGAAGATATCTGATCGTTGGAATAGCCGCGCAGTAAAAGGCTTAAAACATTTACTTCTCGGTTCGTCAGGGAAAAATCCCGGCTGATCTGGGAAAGAGTACGATCCATCACATAGGATAAATCGAAGAACAGACATACAAAGCAGTCGTTGTCTGGTCCCTCCTTAAGATGGGAGCGGCTTACCTCCAGAAACAAAGGGCTGTTTTCCATCTTGTATTCGATATTTTGTCCGGTAATGCTTCCAGAACGGAGCAGCTGACGGCAAAGAGAGCGAAAACAATTGGAAATGGGGTTGTTGGATAAATCTGCAAATCCATGATTCTCCATGTATGTATGGTAGGTTGTGTTGCACCCGATAAAATTCAGTTTATCGTCAAAACAGCCGATTCCGATGCAGTTGTAATTTTCCAGTACATGAAATGCCCGTCCGATGTTGAGCTCCCGCCCGTAATTTTTAAATACGTTGCAGAAATGCGGCTGGAATAACCGGACAAGGCTTAATTCATCTGGCAGGAAATTTTTTTTATCGTTGGATCGGTGGATGGAAAACACACCCCGCAGATCCCGGTTCCGAATCGAAAAATTCGTTTCAATGGAATCATGCAGCCCCATGGGAAGTAGAAATTCCTGAAAATAAAGAGAATTTTTTCGAACCTCCTGATTGAACAGCTGGTTAGTCAGGAAAGTTACATTGCTGTCGGAGTCCAGAATCGACAGAACATCATCCATATGGCAGTATTCTTCCTGATACCGCCGTTTCTGTTCATCATTCCAGTTGATGGTGTAGATGGAATGGGTTTTGTAATTCTGTCCCTGCTTTTGGTAAAACAAAAAATTTGCTTTTTCAAAGAAAACAATATTGTTCAGGTTCAGGAAAAAACTCTCCATCCGTTTTTCAAGAAGAATTGAATCGTCGTAAAGTTCAGCAATGATCTGATTGACGTTTTCAATTCGTGATGTTGTAAAAAGATTTTCAGCACTCATGAAGATGCCTCCTTTCCCGTGAGTATTCAATTAGTGAAAACAAAATGGAATCAATACTAGACTATAGTCCAACTATTGTTTTAAACTATTTTTAATAGACTGATAATATATAAAGCATAATAAAATGTTGTTATGATTATTGCAAGTGGAAAAACTTTGAAAATAGAAAAAGTATCCAAAAGTATACTATGATAGAACCGAAAGTATCTACCGTTAACTGACGTCATGCATCATAATAACCAAAACACAAAAAACTTTGTATTAAAAATGATGTTTTTTGAAAGTTTTCATCATGATATGATTTTAACAACGAGATTTCAGAAAACTGAAAGAGAACGGACAAAATTTTTAATACGGAGGAGCCTATGGAAAAAAAGAATGAATTTTGTTTGCAGGAGATTAAGGGGAGAAAGGCAGTAACCTGTATCGAGACACATACAGAGGGAGAGCCAACCCGAACCATTTTATCGGGATTTCCGGAAATTCCGGGGAACACGATGGAAGAAAAGATGCTCTATATGATGCAGGAACAGGACTGGATGAGAAAAGCAATTTGTTTTGAACCGCGTGGAAATGACGTAATGTCCGGAACGATTGTTACCAAGCCGTGCAATCCGGAGGCAGATTTTGGTGTTTTATATTACGAGGTTGGAAACTGGATGCCGATGTGCGGACATGATACGATCGGAGTTTCAACGGCACTGATTGAAAGCGGACTCTTAAAAGCGGAGGAACCGTATACATATGCGACCTTAGATACACCATCTGGACTGGTAAAAGTGAAAATTGAGGTGAAAGATGGCAAGGCGGTGCGGGTATCCTTTAAAAATGCCCCGGCATTTGTGATGAATCGGGATGTAAAGGTACAGGTTCCTGGATATGGTGAGATTCCGTTAGACATCGCATACGGCGGAAATGTATTTGCGTTAGTACCGGCATCGGCAATGGGCTTAAAGCTGGATAAAGAAAATGCAAAAGAGATTGTCGAAAAAGGAAATTATCTTAAAAAGTTTATCAATGAGCAGGTAACAGTCAAGCATCCGTATCTGGAAATCATGAACCAGGTAACGCATGTGGAATTTTTCGAACCGGGTACAGAAGGGGTTTCGGATGTAAAAAATGCAGTTGTCATTCCCCCGGCAGCGATTGACCGAAGCCCTTGCGGAACCGGTACATCAGCGAAGATGGCACTTCTTCATGCGGAAGGAAAGCTGGCAGTCGGACAGCCGTTTGTGCATGAGAGCCTGATTGGAAGTTTATTCCACTGCCATATCGTTGAAGAGACAGAGGTGGCAGGAATTCCGGCAGTAGTACCGGAGATCAGCGGACGGGCGTTTGTGATGGGAGAGAGTACATGGTTATTCGATCCGGACGATCCATTCCCGGAAGGTTTCTTATTAGGCTAAATTGATAGAAACAAAATAAGAGTTTAAAGGTACAGGGAGGTACTTCTGAGGGAAAGAAGTACCTCGGGAGTTCACATAAAAACAGTATAAAGGAGGATACTTTATGAAAAAGAGATGGCTTTGCGGTACGATGGCATTGGTAATCGGAGCGATGGCAATGGCGGGGTGTTCAGGCGGAAATTCTTCTTCATCCGCATCTGCAGCCGGAACCGAAGCAGCAGATAGTGGTTCCAGCGTAGATACTTCCGGAGCGGAGATGACGATCCGTGTAGCACATGTATGTGGAACCGGTTCTCCGTATGATTACGGTGCGAATGCTTTTAAAAAGCTGGTCGAGGAGGGCAGCAACGGACGGATTAAAGTAGAGGTTTATGCAGGCGATATGACAACCGACGAGGTTGAGTGTGTTGAGATGGTTCAGAATAATAACCTGGAAATCGGCTGGGTAGGAACTGGTGCCCTGGGCGGATTTGTACCAGATTTAGGCATTTTTGAGCTTCCATTCCTGTTTGAGGATGAGGATAATGTCAATAAAGCGCTGGAGGGAGAATTTGGCAATTCCCTTCTGGAACAGTTAAGCGCGGTTGATGGAATTACAGGACTTGGTTTCCATGAGGATGGCTGGAGAAATATCCTGACTAAAGATAAGACAATTAATACCGTAGATGATATGAAGGGCGTTCGTATGAGAACCATGCAGAATGAAGTTTGCGTGGCAACCTACGAAGCACTTGGTGCTACACCGGTTGCATTGGCATCTGGCGAGCAGTTCACAGGACTTCAGAATGGCGTTGTAGATGGAACAGACAATAGTGCATTATATGCAGTAGCAGATGGTTATATTGAGGTTGTTAATAATATCTGCGATATTCATCATTACTATTCCAGCGGTATCATTGTTGCTTCTTCAAAATGGTATGAGGGTTTAAGCGAAGAAGACCAGAAACTCGTGAAAGAGTCAGCTATAAAAGCAGGCGAAGAGCAGAGAGCTTGGTTCCTGGAAAATGACGAGGCAAAGATTGCTGAGTATGAAGAAAAAGGTTATACCGTAACACGTCCGACTGATATTGATGCATGGAAAGAAAAAGTTGCTCCGGTATATGATAAAATGTACGCGGCACATCCGACCTGGGAAGGTCTGGTTGAGATGGTTCGCGCAGCGAAATAAAGTACAATAATTTTTGAACTATCATGTACTCCCGGAGCCTGTTTTCGGGAGTACATTTACAAAGAGGGGAGAAAAATGGCAGGATTGATTGAAAAACTTCACAAGATTGGCGACGTGATCAATACGGTTGCCAGAGTTGCATTAGGGGTTACGTCAATTGCTTTATGTATCGCGGTAATCGGTCAGTTTATTTTGCGATGGTTTGGAGCTACGATGCCATGGGCAACGGAGTTCTCCTGTTATATCTTCGTTTGGACCACGATGCTTGGCAGTGCCGTAGCAAGCCGTCATCTGCTTCATATCGGTGTTGACATGGTAATTAACTTGTGCCATGGAAAAACACGTCAGTTTATGCTGGTTCTGGCGGATGTGATTTTATTATTTGCACTTGTTTTATTTACAATTTCAGGTTGGAACTATACAGTTGCACAGATTCCACATCTGGGAACGACGATCAAGGTTTCGCTGGCGCTCTTTTATGCAGCCCTTCCGGTCAGCGGTCTCATTATGATTTATTATACATTTGTGCAGCTTCTTGAAAATATATGTTACGGGGAAGCGAAAAAGATTCCTCTTCCGGGGGATGAAGAGTAGGAGGTCAATATGTTCAGCAGTATAATTTTATTTGGAAGCTTTTTCTTGTTTCTTGCATTAGGCGTTCCGATTGCTTTTGTATTGATCGTAGCGACGGTCTCCTATGCGCTTTTAAGTACCGGTGATGCCAATCTGGCGTTGGTTCCGCAGCGAATTATCTATGGTATTAATAGTTTTACCATGCTTTGTCTTCCATTCTTCGCTCTGGCAGGAAATATTATGAATCACGGCGGTATTACCATGCGTCTGGTTCGTTTCGCACAGGCATTCGTTGGACATATCAAGGGTGGTCTGGCGATGGTAGACATCCTGGTATGTATGATGTTTGGTACAGTTTCAGGCTCGGCGGTAGCTGGTACGGCGGCAGTTGGATGCCTGATGATTCCGGCAATGAAGGATGAAAAGTATGATCCGGCGTTTACAGCAGGTCTGACCGCGTGTGCATCCTGCTGCTGCCCGATTATCCCACCGAGTCTGGCATTCGTTATTTACGGTGCGGCAGCGAAGGTATCCGTTGGCGATATGTTTATCGCCGGAGTAGTACCGGGTATCCTGATGGGTATTATCATGATGCTGGTTGTTTATGTATTTGCAGTGAAACGTGATTTTTCAGCAGGTCCTAAGACAAGCTGGAAGGAAAAATGGGAAGCAACCAGACAGGCACTTCCATGTATCGGACTTCCGATCATCGTTGTTGGCGGTATCATGGGTGGTTTCTTTACTCCGACCGAGGCAGCGGCGGCAGCGGTTCTTTATTCCCTGATTTTGTCGGTATTTGTATACCGGACCGTTGGTTGGAAAGAGCTCTGGAAATCGATTATCGACAGCGCGATCGACAGTGGTACGGTTATGCTGATTGTCGGCGGCTGCTATCTGTTTGGATGGGTTATCTCCAATGAGAGATGGGCAGTTTCTGTAACGAATATGCTGGTTGGTCTTCATACTTCTTTAGCAGTGAAACTGTTACTGGTCAATCTGGTTCTTCTGGTTGTTGGTATGTTTATGGATAGTGCTCCGGCAATCATGCTGGTAGCGCCGATTCTGGCACCGGCGATGGCAAGCCTGGGCGTTGACCCAATTCAGACTGGTATGATTGTCTGCCTGAACCTGACCATCGGTCTGGCAACTCCGCCGGTAGGTGTCTGCTTATACACGGCAACCAATATTGCAAGATGTAAATTTGGAGATACGGTTCGAAATGCAATCCCATTCCTGGTAGCGATGCTGGCAGCATTAGCGATTATTACGAATGTTCCGGTAGTATCCAGAATTCCATTTATTTTAATGGGACGATAGAAACGAGAGGGGACGTTGAAGTTGGACGTTCCCTTTTCCTTTACAAAAACACGAATCAAAAATGATGAATAAAAAACATGGAATGATTGATACAAAAAGGAGGACAAACCATGGAAAAACTACCCTGCAGTATCTTCAATGATGTACTCGGTCCGGTGATGCGCGGACCTTCCAGTTCCCATGTGGCGGGGGCGGCGCGGATCGCCTCCATGATCCGGCAATCTCTGGATGCACCGGTGAAAAAAGCGATTGTTGATTTTGATGTCAATGGTGCGCTGGCGGCATCGCACACGGGACACGGAACGGATATGGGATTTGCCAGCGGGCTTTTGAATATGGAGCTGGATGCGGCGTCTGTAGGGCTTCAGAATATCACAGGGCTTGCCTGCGATCCGGTTGGAAACCGTGTTGAATGGCCATGTCTCGGCAAAAATATCATGGGAGGAAGCAATGCGCTCGCCAGCGCCAATATGATACTGGCAGGTTATGACAAGGTGATCCCGCTGGATGAGACAATAGGCGCAATCTATGAGATCGGTCTGTCGCTGCCGCTGGAACTGCGTTGTACCTTTGGCGGTCTGGGTAAGACAAAGACTGCTCGGGAGATTCTGAAGCGGTCCGACGCGCATTTTCCGGGGGAAGAGGCGCGGTAGGTGTAATTCGAAACATCGTGAAAGGACAGTTACAGTTTGTGTAAGGTGCGTACTGTAAGGTGGCATATCTTTTTAAGATCTGAAATAAAAATTGATTAAATAACTCTATAGAGATATAATATTAATAAAAATATCTCTATAGAGTTATTTTTATTAAAACGAATCTATTTTTTATATACCACATGTTTCTACTTGCTCCCATAATAGATAAGGAGGTTGCCTCAGAATGAGAAAAATTTTATATCACGGTTCCTTGGAAATTATTTCTACTCCTATGTATGGTCAGGGAAAGGTCTATAATGACTACGGACAGGGCTTTTATTGTACGGAGAGTCTGGAGCTGGCGAAGGAGTGGTCGTGCGCCGAGCGGGAGGACGGCTATGTGAATCAGTATGAAATGGATGAAACCGGTCTTTTGATTTTAAATTTGATGGAGAAGCACTACAGCGTTCTTCATTGGCTGGCGATTTTGATGAAATACCGGAAAATCCGCCTTTCTTCGGCGGTCATGAAACGGGGAAGAGAGTGGCTGCTGGAACATTTCCTCCCGGATGTGGACGGATATGATGTGGTGATTGGGTACCGGGCGGATGATTCGTATTTTTCATTTGCAAGGGCGTTTGTAAATAATGAAATATCGTTAGAGCAGCTTTCGTATGCGATGCGGCTGGGAAAATTGGGAGAGCAGTATGTATTAAAGAGTCAGAAGGCATTTCAGGCGATACACTTTCTTTCTTATGAAGGAGTAGATTCAGTGGAATATTATGTAAAACGAAGAGCCAGAGATGAGCAAGCTAGAAATGCATACCGGAAAAAGGTGGAAGAGGATGATATCGACGGTATTTATATGCGGGATTTGATTCGAGGGGAGGTGTCGGCTGAGGATGAGCGCTTATGGGATTGAATATCTGGATGATGCGATGAGAAATCTGGGGGAAATGACAGATTATGCGGTCAATGCCTGTGGGATGGATCTGGAAGATTTTTGGAAATTGTTTCTTACAACCGGGTATGCAGAAAAATTTGGGGAAGGTGTACCAAGAGTAGTGAGCGGCTTTTCTGGAACGGAGCTTGCGGAGGAAGTGCTTCGAAAAGCGGGAAAAAAGGACGAACTGCCGGAACCGCAGGTAGAATTTACCTGTTCCAGAGAGTATTGGAGTGGCTGGATACTGGCGTATTATCAGTGGTACAGTGAGAAGAAATTTAAGGAAATTGAAGCAGGGCTTCCGGTCCGGGAGGTTGTGGAAATGTATCCGGCACTTCATGAAGCTCCGGAGGATAAATTTGTTGAGGCGGCAGACAGAATCATTCGAAGAAAAGAGCAGGGGAAAAACGCGTTGCGGCGGATCCGGAAGATGGCGGGATATACCCAAAAGGATCTTTCAGAGCAATCGGGGGTTACGCTGCGGAGTATTCAGCAGTATGAACAGGGAAAAAAGAAGATTCAAAAAGCATCCGCAGAAACCGTGCGTGCGCTTGCACGGTCACTGGGATGCCAGATGGAAGATTTGCTGTAATTGCGAAGGAATTGGACAGTTTCAATTTGCTATAGCGCAGTCGCCTTCGGCAGACTAAAAATAAATTCCGTCCCCACGCCCTCGGTGCTGACAACGTCGATATTTTCCCCATGTGCCTGAATAATCTCTTTGACAATCGCAAGCCCCAGCCCGGTGCCCTTTTTATCTTTTCCGCGCGATAAGTCGGTCTTGTAGAAACGTTCAAAGATTTTCTTCTGGCTGTCCTTCGGGATGCCGATGCCGGTGTCTTTGACGGAAATGAAGATTTTTTCATACCGGATGGAGGTCTGGATGTAAATGATCGAATCCTCGTGGCTGAATTTGATCGCGTTGTCGATCAGGTTGTAGAGAACCTGCTGGATTTTTCCGAGATCGGCGTAGACCATCTGGATGCTATCCGCAAAGGTCAGGTCAAACGTGATGCCTTTTGCGCTGCACGTGCCCTCGAAGGTTGCGGCGGTATCCTTGATCGTTCGGTTGATATCGAAATTGGTTCGGGTTAAATAGCCCTTGCTGTCCAGAGAGTTGAGCGTCAGCATGCCCTGTGTCAGCTTGTTAAGGCGCTCGGTCTCGGAAATGACGATGTGCAGGTATTTGTGATAGAGTTCCTGCGGGATTGTGCCATCGAGAATTGCCTCGAGATAGCCTTTGATGGAAGTCAGAGGCGAGCGGAAATCGTGCGATACATTCGCGATGAAATTGTGCTGGTACTGTTCCATTTCATTTAACTCGCTGGACATATAGTTTAATGTGCTGGCGAGATAGCCGATCTCGTCGTGGGTGGTAATCGGGATATTGTGTGCCAGGTTTCCGGCTGCATATTCATTGGCTGCGACCGTAATCTTTTTGAGTGGGAAATAGACCACTTTTGTAAAAACAAGAAGCACCACCAGGGATAGGAAGAACAGGATGATCGATGTTATGTAAATAATATTCAGAAATCCGTTCTGTTCCGCCTCAATGTTCTGGATTGGCATATGAATCACGATGTAGCCGTAGGTCTTCATATTGCCTGTGATCGGGGCGGAAACGGAGAGTACCTTGCTGTCAAACAGGTTGTAATACTGTCCGATGGAATAGAGCCGGTTGCCCTGTGCGGTCGGGTCGAAATCGTCGATTGCGATGCCGGTACGACTGTCGCTGCTGTCCGCAACGATGGTGCCCTCATGGTTCAGGATCCAGATATCCGACTGCAGATAGGCGGAAACCGCCTCGATCTGTGGATATGCCGAGTCGAGATTGATGGTTTTTCCCTCGTAGGCTTTGCTGCACCGATCGGCAATCATGGTCGCCTCGTCATACAGAACCTCCGATTCGCGTTCCACCAGATGGTGGTAGGTCATCTCAGATGAGATGGTCGCGATCGTGATGAATCCAAGCAGACCGAAGATGAGATAGCCGATCAGCAGTTTATAATAAAGAGAGTGTGTGTAGTGGTTTGATTTCATGGTAAACCTCCGGTTACCTCTTCGCGCAACAGTTCAGTTCCTTTACTAACAGTTATCGTTTTACCTCAAATTTATATCCAATCCCCCAGACGGTCGTCAGCGCCCACTTATCGTTACCCTTGATTTTTTCACGGAGGCGCTTGATATGGACATCTACCGTCCGCGTGTCGCCGATGTATTCATATCCCCAGATATGGTCGAGAAGCTGCTCCCTTGTGAATACCTGGTTTGGTGAGGACGCGAGGAAATAGAGCAGTTCCAGTTCCTTCGGCGGCAGCTCGATCGAGTGTCCGTTGTAAATGACGGAGTAGTTCGTCAGGTTGACGATGAGATCCGGATATTCGACAAAATTGCCATGCTGTTCGGTCACGGACGATGCAGGCATCTGCACCGGTAGCTGGTAGCGCCGCAGAACGGCTTTGACTCTGGCAACCAGCTCTTTCGAATCGAATGGTTTGATCATGTAGTCATCGGCGCCCAGCTCCAGCCCAAGCACCTTATCAAAGATTTCGCCCTTGGCGGAGAGCATGATGATTGGCACCTGGGAGGTACTTCGCAGTTCTCGGCAGACCTGATAGCCGTCGATGCCCGGAAGCATCAGATCAAGGAGAATCAGGTTGGGCTGAAATTCGGGAAATACCCGGAGAGCTTCTTCCCCGTCTCCGACAATTTTCGTTTCAAAACATTCTTTCGTCAGGTAAAGTGAGATTAGTTCAGCAATGTTGTAGTCGTCATCTACGATGAGAATGCGCTGCTTTTCAGCCATGTTGATTCCTCCTGTTTTTTGGATATTTGTAACTGTTCAGTACCTTCACAGTTATGGATATTTCTTATTTAAATGTCACGATTGTAACGCCTGTATCGCCTTCGCCAAATTCGCCAAGCCGGAATTCCTTGACATAGCTTAATTTTTTTAAATGGCGGTGTACGCCCGCTTTCAAAGCGCCGGTTCCCCGACCATGTACGACTCGGACCTGCGGAAGATGCGCCAGATAGGCATCATCCAGATATTTATCGAGTACCGGGATCGCCTCGTCGACGGTCATGCCAATCAGGTTGACCTCCGGCGATACGCTGAAGGACTTGGACATCTTGATCTTGCTGCTTCCGCTTCCGGATCCGCGGGAACCACCCGTATGTGTGCCGGAAAGTCCCGGTCCGGTGATGGATGCTTCCTCGACCATTTCCAGATCGCGGATATTGACGAGGGAGCGCAGAATTCCCATCTGTACATACAGATCGCCCTTGGCGTTCGGCAGGGAGCTGACGGTTCCCTTTAAATTCATCGAGAGAACGCGCACGGTATCGCCGAGGCGCAGCTTTTTCGCGGAAACGGCTTTTTTCGGTGCGGCGGTTTTCTTAACAGCCAGTTTCTTGTCCACATCCTGGATCTTGCCGCGCAGCTTGGTCCGCTCAGCTTCCAGTTCTTTATTGACGCCGGAAGACTTGGCAAGCTTGTTGATGTTGCGGATCGTCTGATCGGCGGTGTCCTTTGCATCCTGAAGGATCTTCTGAGCTTCCTCGCGGGCTTTGGAAAGCATTTTTTCCTTCTGCTCGGAGAAACGTTCTTCCTTCTGCTGGAGGCGGTTCTTCAGCGTTTCAATCTCCTGTTTATAGGAGGCGATCTCTTCGCGCTCTTTTTCAATGGTCACGCGGCTGTTTTCCAGATTGGCAAGCAGATCCTCGAAGGATTCGTCCTTCTGCTCCATCTGGTTTTTCGCCTCGTCGATGATATAATCCGGCAGCCCCAGCTTGCGGGAAATGGCAAATGCATTACTTTTTCCTGGAATACCGATGAGCAGGCGGTAGGTCGGGCGGAGAGTCTCGACGTTGAACTCGCAGCAGGCATTTTCAACGCCTGGCGCGGTCAGCGCAAAGACTTTTAATTCGCTGTAATGCGTGGTTGCGATCGTCCGGCAGGTCATGTTGTGCAGGAAATTTAAAACCGCAATCGCCAGCGCCGCGCCCTCGGTCGGGTCGGTACCGGAACAGAGCTCATCGAAGAGACAGAGCGAATTGGCGTCCGCCTCATTTAAAATCGAAACGATATTCGTCATATGGGCGGAGAATGTACTCAGATTCTGCTCGATGCTCTGCTCATCGCCAATGTCGGCAAATACATTGTCAAAAACAGCCAGCTCGGATCCTTCAAATGCCGGGATATGGAGTCCTGACTGCCCCATCAGGGTAAAGAGTCCGACGGTTTTTAAAGAAACGGTTTTACCACCCGTGTTTGGACCCGTCACAATCAGAAGGTCAAACGAATCGCCAACCCAGATGTTGATCGGAACGACCTGTTTCGGATTTAAGAGCGGATGGCGTCCGTCCTTGATATTGATATACCGTTTGTTGTTAAATTTCGGTTCCACGCAGTTATAGTGGCGGGAAAGAGCTGACTTTGCGAAAATGAAATCGAGCTCTGCCAGAATCGAAAGATCCGAGAGGATCGCGTCGGTGTAAGGCATAAGCTGGCTGGAAAGAGCTGCCAGAACGAACTCAATTTCCCGTTTTTCCTGGATTTCCAGCTCGCGCAGTTCGTTGTTCAGCTTGACGATCGCGAGCGGCTCGATAAATACAGTCGAACCGGTCGAGGACTGGTCGTGCACCATGCCTGGAACCTGGGATTTATACTCAGCCTTGACCGGCAGGCAATAGCGCCCGTCGCGCATTGTGATGACGGCATCCTGTAAATAGGTCCGGCTGGAATTTAAAATAGAATTTAACTGGGTATGGACGCGTCCGCCCACGATCTTCATGGAGCGGCGCACTTTGGCAAGTCCCGGACTTGCGTCATCGCTGACCTCATCCTCGGATGGCAGGCAGCGCTTGATCTCATTGTTGACCGGCGTCAGCGGATCCAGGGCGCGGAAGCGCTCATCAAGGGAATCATCTGGAAATTCTTCGGATTTCTCATGGCGTCCGTAGCTCTGCGCGCGGGCAGCGACTGTCAGCAGGGAGCTGACAGAGAGAAGCTCCGGGATCCCCAGGGAACTTCCGATTTCCAGACGTTTCATGGAACCACGCACATCCTTCACGCCGCCGAAGGAGAGACTTCCCTTCATGCGGACGCGCGTCAGGGCATCGGTCGTCTCCGTCTGGCTTTGCCGGATCGTCCACAGATCACAGGACGGCTGCAGTTCCCGGCACATCTGTTTTCCCATCTCCGTGGAGGCGTACTCCGTGAGCTGGTCGATGATCTTTGTATATTCGAGAGTTTTTAATGCTTTTTCATTCATGTTGTGGTAATCCTCTTAATTTAAATGGTGTTCACATGATACCGTGACCACTAAATTCGTGAAAGACCTCATTAAGTGGTCAGGTATAAGTTCTCACTAGACTCGAAAAGACCTCGTCAAGTGTTCACATTATATCACATTCCCCGCCGTCTAGCCAAGCATTCGCACTTTTTTCTTGCATAACCTTAAGAAGGAAAGTATAATTAGGATATGTTATGCAAAGGGGAAAGTGAAATGCCGGATTCAGAAGAACTTGAAAAAAAGGAAAAACGGGAATTCATGAGAGAAACGATAGTGAAGCCGCCGCTGACCAGAAAACAGATTGCGAAGCGGGTGGCTCTCTTTGTATGCGCGTCAGCCGCATTTGGAGGAGTCGCGGCGGTTTCGTTTGCGGCGATAAAGCCGTTTGCGGATCGGTGTTTTCAGGAAAATGGGATGCAGGAGACATCCTCAGTCGAGTTTTCCAAGGACGATCCGGACTCTGTTTCGCCGTCGGACGGTGCAGATGCGGATATGACAGCGCAGCCGGAACAAATGGAGCAGGAGATTGATGAGGCGGTCAGCGAGGCGCTTTCCAGCTATCAGTTTTCCGCAGACAATTTCAATTCGATGACGTCGGTATTGCGTGGAATCGGGGAACAGGGTGATAAGTCGATCGTGACGGTCAGCTCCGGCAAACAGGATACGGATATATTTGGAAATCCGGTGGAAAATACGGGTGATTATGCAGGTGCAGTCATCGCGGAGAGTGATGGAGAATTTCTGATCTTTACTTACGCCGATGCGGTGCGGGCGGCAGATTCGATCAATGTGAGATTTTCGGATGGAACGAAGATCGCTGGTACAGTGCGCCAGATTGACGAAGTGCTCGGAATGGCAGTTGTGGCGGTGCCGTCCGGCAATCTGCCGGAAGAAGAGCGGAAAAAGGTGCAGGTGCTTTCACTTGCCAATTCATATACGGTCAAGGCAGGCGATGTCCTCGTAGGTATCGGCGGTCCGTCCGGACAGGTGCATTCGCTTTCGTTCGGAACGGTATCCTACGTGGCGCGCAATGTGCAGATTACAGATGGACTGACGCGGATCCTGTATGCGGATATCAGCAGCAATTCGCAGACGGGTACCTTTTTGATCAATACAGCCGGAGAGATGGTCGGCTGGACATCGGAGTCCTGCCGCAGCGAGAGCTGTACGGATCGGACGGCGGCGTACACCATTTCCAGCTACAAGCCGATTCTGGAGCGGCTGACGAATGGCGCTTCGGCGGCATATCTGGGCATCCTGGGACAGGATGTGAGCCGTGCGATGCAGGGGAGCGGCATTCCGGCGGGCGTTTACGTGACGGAGGCAGTCTCCGGCAGCCCGGCATATGACGCTGGCATCCAGCCCGGCGATATTATTGTGAAATTTGGCACAAAGGAGATCGGAAGTTTCAAAGATCTCCAGGCGCAGATTGAAAATTCCGCGAGCGGCGTGTCTGTATCGGTAAATGTGATGCGGAAAGGGCGCGACGGATACACGGAAATTCCATTTTTGGTATCTCTGCGCGCCAGATAGAAATTCAGGAGGATATAGGCAGAATGAGATATATTGAACAGTTCCGGGAAGGAATGAGAGTCTCGGACGTATATTTATGTAAGACGAAACAGCACGCGGTGACGAAAAACGGAAAAGAGTACGCTTCCGTGCTGCTTCAGGATAAAACAGGCACGGTAGACTGCAAAATCTGGGATTTAAGTTCCCCGGGCATCAATGATTTTGAGCCGCTGCAGTACGTCTATGTGGACGGCGATGTGACGGTTTTCCAGGGTTCCAACCAGTTAAATATCAAGCGCATACGCAAGGCGGACGAGGGCGAGTATCAGGAAAGCGATTACCTTCCGGTCAGCTCAAAGGATATCAAGATAATGTATCAGGAGCTGACGGCTCTGGTGCAGTCTTTCCAGAATCCGTACCTGAAAAAGCTGGCATCCAGCTATTTCCTGGAAGATAAGGCATTTGTGAAGAAATTTTGCTTCCATTCGGCGGCGAAGAGTGTGCATCATGGTTTTGTGGGCGGACTTTTGGAACATACGTTAAGTGTTATGAAACTCTGTGATTTCTACACGAAGTCATATCCGGCGCTGAACCGCGATCTGCTTCTGACGGCGGCGCTGTTCCACGACATCGGAAAAGTGCAGGAATTATCCTCATTTCCGGAAAATGATTATACGGACGACGGTCAGCTCTTAGGTCATATCGTGATCGGCACGATGATGGTTGCAGACCGTATTAAGGAGATTCCGGGATTCCCGGCAAAGACAGCGGCGGAGTTAAAGCACTGCATCCTTGCGCACCACGGCGAATTAGAGTACGGTTCCCCGAAGAAACCGGCGCTTCTGGAGGCGCTGGCATTGAATTTCGCGGACAATACCGATGCGAAGATGGAGACGATGCTGGAAGTCTTAAAGAGCGGCGGGGAGAATCCGGGCTGGCTCGGATATAACCGTTTCCTGGAGACGAATGTGAGAAAGACGACGCCGACGGAATAATAATAAGATAACAGACATCTAAAATGAGTCTAAATGTATATAAGAAAAAGAAAACAGCGCTGCACAAGCAGATGCTGCCTTGCAGAAGCGGGGGAACGAAAAAATAGGAATCAGGACTCACCACCTAAAGAGGTGGGAGTCTTCTCGTTTCATAGGGAATTGCGTCCTATGAAACAAAAAACGCTCCGCGGGATGCGCACTCGCGCGAAGAAGAAACATGTCGCAAGCGACCGCGCCCGGCACGAGAATGTGCCAAGGCACATTCTTTTTTAACTGAGATAAATAAGAAAAATGGAGAAGGATACCAGGAAGGTACAGCGGTTCAGCAGGGACCGCACTTTTCTGATATCCTTTTGTTTCATAAAGAAAAATATAGGGGTACAACAGAAAATATGAAAAAACGAGAAAATACAGGCAAAATCATTGGAAAGGTGTTCGGAGAAGCCAGGGCACTTGGCGTCACTGCCTTAGCGGCGGCAGTCATGCTTTCCGGATGCGGAAACGCTGGAAATCAGGCGCAGAAAGGCGGTTCCGGCGCAGAACAGACGGAAAATACCCAAACAAGCGTTATTATCGCGATGCCGCCGACTTCAGAGCCGGAGGCGGGCTTTGATCCGGCATATGGCTGGGGCGCGGGCGAGCATATGCATGAACCGCTGATCCAGAGCACCCTGACGGTGACAGAAGCAGATTTGAGTATCGGGTATGATCTGGCGACAGATGTGGAGACCTCCGAGGATGGAATGACATGGACGGTGACGATCCGCGACGATGCGAAATTCACGGATGGCGAGGCGCTGACCGCGGAGGATGTGGCATTCACTTATAACACATTGAAAAAGACGAGTTCCGTCAACGATTTTTCAATGCTGAAACAGGCGGAGGCGATCGATGATGTGACGGTTGTGTTTGAGATGGAACACCCGTTTGCTATCTGGTCATACACGATGGCGGTGACGGGAATTGTGCCGGAGCATGCATATGGAACGGATTACGGCACACATCCGATCGGTTCCGGGCGATATATCCTGAAACAGTGGGACAAGGGGCAGCAGGTGATTCTGGAAGCCAACCCGGATTATTATGGGGATGCGCCGAAGATGCGGCAGGTCACGATTCTCTTTATGGAAGAGGATGCGGCATTTGCGGCGGTGCGCGCCGGGCAGGTGGATGTGGCGTACACGGCGGCGTCCTATGCAGACCAGTCGGTTCCAGAATTCAGTCTTTTGGACTGTGAGACGGTGGACAACCGTGGATTTAACCTCCCGGCGGTGCCGGAGACGGTACGGGAGGATGGCGTAAAAATCGGCAATGATTTTACCGCGGATGTGCAGGTGCGCCGGGCGATCAACCTGGCGATTGACCGGCAGGAAATGATCGATCATGTGTTAAATGGTTACGGCAGCCCGGCATATAGTGTCTGTGACAAGATGCCGTGGTACAACGATGAAATGGAGAACATTTCCTATGATGTGGGGAAGGCGGAAGAGATGCTGGATGCGGCGGGATGGAAGAAAAATGCCGACGGCATCCGCGAAAAGGATGGAGTGAAAGCCATTCTGGAATTTCTCTATCCGACCGGGGATTCGGTGCGTCAGGCGCTGGCAGCCGATACGGCACAGCAGTTAAAAGAGATTGGAATTGACGCATCGATCCGCGGCACCGGCTGGGATACTGCGTATGACGAGGCACAGTCGCAGCCGCTTCTCTGGGGCTGGGGCGCGCACACGCCGATGGAATTTTATAATATTTACCATACAAAGGCAGATACGGGGCTGGCAGAATATTCGCCGTATGCGAATGAGACCGTGGACGCTTATATGGATGAGGCCTTGGCAGCACCGGATCTGGAAAGTTCGTATGAATTGTGGAAAAAGGCGCAGTGGGACGGCGAGACGGGTGTTTCAGCCGAGGGTGATCTTCCGTGGATCTGGCTGGTGAATGTCGATCATCTGTACTGGGTGAGAGACGGGCTTCATGTCGCAGAGCAGAAGGTGCATCCGCACGGTCACGGCTGGTCCATCGTCAACAATGTCGATCGGTGGTACTATGAGTAGGATGAAATGGTTTGGGCGCAGTCTGCTGCACTTGATTCTGCTGCTTTTGGCAGTCAGTCTGGTATCGTTTCTGCTGGTGTCGATGTCTCCGGTCGATCCGCTGCAGACGAATGTCGGGCAGACGGCGCTCGGCTCGATGGCGCCGGAGCAGATCGAGAAGCTGCAGGCGTACTGGGGCGTTGGTGTGCCGGTCTGGAAGCGCTTCTTTAGCTGGATTTCGGGCATCTGCCATGGTGATTTTGGCATTTCTCTTCTGTACCGCAGACCGGTGCTGGAGGTGATCGCGGAAAAGGCGTCTGCGTCAGTGTGGCTCCTTCTGTCTGCGTGGCTGTTTTCGGGAATCGTGGGGATATTTTTAGGAATTGCAGCGGCGGCAAAACGGGGCAAGTGGGCGGATCGCCTGATTACGGGCTATTGCATCGTGATCGCGGGAACGCCGTCCTTCTGGCTGGCGCTGGTGCTGCTGCTTCTCTTTACAGTGCAGCTTCCCGTCTTCCCAATCGGGTTCAGTGTCCCGGTGGGAATGGCGGCGGACGAGGTCAGCCTGGCGGATCGCCTGTATCACGCATTTCTGCCGGCGTGTACGCTGGGACTGACAGGGATTTCTTCGATTGCGATGCACACGCGCGAAAAAGTGATTGAGATTCTGGAAAGTGATTACGTACTCTATGCGCGGGCGCGGGGCGAGAGCGGCTGGCGGCTGATTTTTCGGCATGGACTCCGCAACCTGCTTCTCCCGGTAATTACGCTCCAATTTGGCTCGATCAGCGAGATTTTCGGCGGTTCGGTGCTGGTGGAACAGGTCTTTTCCTATCCGGGACTCGGACAGGCGGCGGTCACGGCGGGGCTGGGAAGCGATATCCCGCTTCTGATGGGAATTACACTCATCAGTGCCGTGCTTGTATTTGCAGGAAATGCAGCGGCGGATGGGCTGTACCGGCTGGTCGATCCGAGACTTAGGAAAGGAGGCAGGGCATGAGAAAGAAAACACTCTGGCTGCTGGGAATTTCCCTCCTTTTCCTGATTCTGGTGACAGTGCTTGGAATCGTCTGGGAGGATGCCGCACAGCAGGTCGATTTTGCGAGAAAAAACCTGCCTCCGGGAACCGGCGGGCTGTTTGGAACCGACTGGATGGGGCGGAATATGCTGAAACGGACGGTTGCAGGGCTTTCTTTAAGCATCCGGCTGGGGCTTCTGACCGCGGCGATCAGCGCCGCGGTGGCATTGGCGCTTGCATTGCTGGCGTCGCTTGGCGGGGGCCTGATGGATTCATTGGTATGCGGGCTGATTAATCTGGTAATGGGAATCCCGCACATGCTTCTCCTGATCCTGATTTCCTACAGTCTGGGAAAGGGATTCCGGGGTGTAGCAGCCGGGATTGCCCTGACGCACTGGGCGTCGCTGGCGAGGCTTTTGCGGGCGGAAATCTTACAGATCCGGGAAAGTCCGTATGTGCGGATCTCCGAAAAACTGGGGAAAAAGCCCTGGTGGATTGCCTGGAACCACATCGTCCCGCAGGTATCGCGGCAATTTGTAACCGGGTTAATTCTTCTCTTTCCCCATGCGATTCTTCATGAGGCGGGCGTGACCTTTCTGGGCTTCGGTCTTTCCTCCGAGCAACCGGCGATCGGTGTTATTTTATCCGAGAGTATGTCGTACCTGATTACCGGAAAATGGTGGCTGGCGCTCTTTCCGGGCGCGGCACTGGTGCTGGTAACGCTGGGATTTCAGGCGATCGGGCAGAGCCTGGGGCGGCTGATGGATCCGGGGAGCGCGCATGAGTAGAGGATGCTGGGAATGAGGCAGAAAAACATATATTTTGATAAAATGATGCGATTAAGACAAAAACAATCAAAAACGATGCGGCTATCAGATTTGGAACAGACAGACGTTCTCAAAGAACGGAGATTGCGTGAAAATCGTGATTCCATGGAAAAGCCGATATTGAAAATTCAAAATCTAAACTTATATTTTACGCAGTACGCGCGTGGGCTTAGACGGCGCGAACTCCATCCGCTCCGCGACCTTTCCTGCAAACTTTTCAGTGGGGAGCTGACGGCGGTGGTCGGGGCGAGTGGTTCGGGAAAAAGCCTGCTGGCGCACGCGATTCTGGGGATCTTGCCGTACAACTGCCGGATGGAAGGAAAAATTTCCTATCAGGGAGAGGTTCTGGATGAGACGCGGCTTGCCGGGCTGCGGGGCAATGGAATTTCCCTGATTCCGCAGGGGGTTTCCTACCTCGATCCGTTGATGCGGGTCGGGGATCAGATCTGCGGCGGCAGAAAAGATGAAGCGACGCGGGCAAAATGCCGCCAGCTTTTGAAGCGGTACGGGCTGGATGAATCAGTGGAAAAATGTTATCCATTTGAGCTGTCGGGCGGCATGGCGCGGCGCGTCCTGATGGCAGCGGCACTGATGCAGGAGCCGAGGCTGATTGTGGCGGATGAACCGACACCGGGGCTGGAGGCGATGACCGCGCGCCATGTAATCCGTCATTTAAAAGAGATGGCACAGGACGGGGCAGCGGTGCTTCTGATTACTCATGATCTGGAACTGGCGATTGAGATGGCGGACCGGATTCTGGTGTTTTATGACGGGACGATTCTGGAGGAAGTAAAGCCGGAGAACTTTCGGGAGGGACGGAATCTGAAAGAGCCATACACGCAGGCGCTCTACCGGGCACTGCCGGAACATGAATTTTTTGGAGGAGAATGAGATGTCACTAAAGGCAGAAAACCTATCTTTTTCATATGAAAATGGAGGGCGCCACGTGCTGACGCGTATTTCCCTGAAAATTGAGCCAGGAGAGCGCGTGGGTCTGGTGGCGCCGAGCGGATATGGAAAAACGACGCTGTGCCGCCTGCTGGCGGGATATGAGAGACCGGAGGCGGGAACGGTAGAGATTGACAGCATACCGATTGAGAATATCCGGGGCTGTATGCCGGTGCAGTTAATCTGGCAGCACCCGGAGCAGGCGATCAACCCGCGCTGGCGGATGCGCCAGGTTCTCAGTGAGGGCGGTCAGGTGGATGAGGAGAGCCGGGGACGGCTTGGCATCCGGGAAGAATGGCTGGATCGTTTTCCATCGGAGCTTTCCGGCGGCGAACTGCAGCGGTTCTGTATTGCCAGAGCGCTGGCGGCAAATCCGCGGTATTTGCTGGCGGATGAGATCACCGCGATGTTTGACGCAGTGACCCAGAGCCAGATCTGGCAGGCGCTTTTGCATGAGGCAAAGGAGCGGGAGCTGGGAATGGTGATTGTGAGCCATTCGGAATCTCTTTTGAAGCGGATTTGCACGCGGCGGATTGATTTGAAGGCATTGCAGGAAAAGATGGCAGCAGTTTAGCCAGTGCACATATTGACAGAGAAAATCGGGATTGACCGGGCGGAATAGAACAATCGGGATTTGGTAAGGAGGTCGAGAAATGGATGTTCGGAAGCTGTTGGAAGAGGTAAAACGGGGGGATACGAGTATTGAGGAAGCGGAGAATGCGTTCAAGAATCTTCCTTACGAAGATTTAGGGTATGCGAAGCTGGATCTGCACCGGAAATTGCGTTCGGGATTCCCAGAGACGGTGTTCTGCCAAGGAAAGCCGGATGCCTATCTGGCGGATATTTTCGAGACGCTGTACCGGGAAAATGGGGAAGTACTCGGAACGCGGGCGACGCCAGAGCAGTGGAATCTAGTGCGGGCGCGCATCCCGGAGATAGAATACGATCCGGTTTCAAAAATTTTGCAGGCGAGAAAATCATCGGAGACACCGTGGAAGCTGGAAGGGCTGGTGGCAGTCTGCACAGGCGGAACCGCGGATATCCCGGTTGCGGAGGAAGCTGCCAAAACGGCAGAATTTTTCGGCTGCCGCGTGGAGCGCTACTATGATATAGGGGTGGCGGGCATCCATCGCCTTTTATCCAAACGCGAGGCGATTGCGCGGGCAAACTGCGTGATTGCGGTGGCGGGAATGGAAGGCGCGCTTGGCACAGTTGTCGCCGGGCTGGTGGAAAATCCGGTCATTGCGGTTCCGACCTCGGTCGGTTATGGTGCAAGTTTTCATGGACTATCGGCATTGATCACGATGATTAATTCCTGTGCGAACGGCATTTCGGTTGTAAATATAGATAACGGCTACGGCGCAGCATACCTGGCGGCGCAGATCAACCGCCTGGCGGTGCGGGAGCCGAAGAAGACGGCAGAGTGATAGTGGTTTGTGATAATTGCATAAAAGCGAAAAACGGAAATGTATCAATAAAATGAGAAAAGTAGAGGGAGAAGTAAAAATGGATGAGAAAATCTTATATCTGGATTGTGCGTCTGGAATCAGTGGAGATATGACGGTTGGCGCATTGTTAGATCTTGGAGCAAGCCGGGAAAAACTGGTACAGGCACTGGAAAGTTTGGGCGTGTCCGGGTATCATCTGCATTTTGGGCGGACGAAGAAATGTGGAATCGATGCGTATGATTTCGATGTACATTTAGAGGAAGAAGAGCATCATCACGACCACGAACATCATCACGATCACGAACATGGTCATGAGCACGAACATAGCCATGATGAGCACGACCATGAGCATCATCACAATCATGAACACACTCACGACCATGAGCACAGCCGTGATCACGCTCACACCCACGATCATATGCATCCCCACGTCCACCGCAACATCCATGACATTTTCGAGATCATCGATCGTCTGGATGCATCTGACCGTGTTAAAAACCTGGCGCGCCGGATGTTTGAGATTGTGGCGGAGGCAGAGTCCAAGGCACACGGAATCCCGGTCAGCGAGGTTCATTTCCATGAAGTCGGTGCAATTGACTCGATTGTGGATGTTATCAGTGCGGCATTCTGCCTGGAGGATCTGGGAATCCACCGCGTGGTGATATCGCCGCTTTCCGAAGGTCATGGATTCGCACGCTGCCAGCACGGGTTAATGCCGGTTCCGGTTCCGGCGACGGCAAATATCGCAGCGGCACAGGGCTTGGAACTGACGCTTCGGGATGTCGAAGGAGAGATGGTAACGCCGACCGGCGCGGCGATCGCGGCGGCATTCCGGACAGAAGCGGCGCTTCCGAAGAAGTACCAGATCGAAAAGATCGGTATCGGCGCCGGAAATAAGGATTTCGCGCATGCGAATATCCTGCGGGCGATGCTTCTGACGGATAAAACGGTGGAAGTAGAAACCGGAAAAGACGGTCACGACGAGAGCTCCATGTGGGTCATGGAGGCAAACCTGGACGACTGCACCGGCGAGGCGCTGGGATATGCGATGGAGGTGCTTCTGGAAGCGGGCGCCAGAGATGTGTGGTACACACCGGCATATATGAAGAAAAACCGTCCGGCGTATGTGCTTCATGTACTGACAACGGCAGAAAAACGAGAAGAATTAGAACAGCTTGTATTCTCCTGTACGACCACGATTGGTGTGCGCCGTTATCCAGTAGAGAGGACGATACTGCCACGGGAAGTAAAGGAGATCCAGACCCGTTACGGGGCAGCAAAGGTAAAAATCTGCAAGCGCGGCGGCGTGGATACGTGCTATCCGGAGTATGAGAGCGTGCGCGCGATCTGCCGGGAGACAGGGAAGCGCTTCATGGAAGTATTCCACGGAGTAATGGAAGACGGAAGTATTAGTTTACAGTAGGCACTTTTGAGATTGAAAAACGGCACAGTGCATTCTCGTTAGATAATTAAGAGGAGAATCAAGAACCATGGAAAATAAACCAATGATATCAGAGACAGAAAAAAGAGAAGCTTTAAAACAGTTCATGGCAGAAAAAGCGAAAGCACCGGTCTGTGTCGCCTTTTCGGGCGGTGTGGACAGCAGCCTGATTCTCAAGCTGGCGTGTGATACGGCGAAGAAGACGGGAATGCCGGTTTATGCCGTGACATTTCACACCATGCTGCACCCAGCCTGTGATCTGGAGATCGCGGAGCGGGTGGCAAAGGAGCTGGGCGCGATCCATAAAATTATCCAGGTCAATGAGATGGAGCTGGAAGCCATCCGGACGAATCCGGTCAACCGCTGTTATATCTGCAAACACCACCTGTTCGCGACACTTCTGGATTTTGCAAAAGAAGAGGGGATTCCGTGCGTGATGGACGGAACCAATGAGAGCGACCTGCATGTGTACCGCCCAGGTATCCAGGCACTCCGTGAGCTGGGTGTCGTCAGTCCACTTGCACAGTGCGGACTGGAGAAAAAGGATGTCAAGGCATTTGCAGCTGACTTAGGAATTTCCGTTGCATCCCGTCCGTCCATGCCATGTATGGCGACCCGCCTTCCATATGGAACTTCCTTTGACATGGAAGTTTTGAAGCGGATTGAGAAAGGCGAAGATTATCTTCGAAGCGTGTTTGGCGGAAATGTGCGCCTGCGCCTGCATGGCGATATTGTCCGGATCGAGGTGGATGCGGATAAATTTGAAAAAGCGATTGCCGAGCGGGAGACGATCTGCAGGACATTAAAAGAAATGGGTTTTCTGTACATTACACTCGATCTGGAAGGTTTCCGGTCGGGAAGTATGGATATAGTGCAGAAACTCAACGCGCTGGCCGGGAAATGAATGTGAAGGAGATGGAAATCCCATGCAAGAAGAATGTATTGTCTGTAAAGCACCTCTTATTTATCTGGAACAGGATGAATGGATGGAGTGCGAATTATGTCATAAAAAAGAATTGAGCAAGACCAGATGCCAGAACGGGCATTATGTTTGTAATGATTGTCATACGAAGGGACTGGACACCATTCTTTCCCTGTGTATAGACGAAACATCCAGAAATCCGATCGAGATTGTCCGGAAGATGATGGATGCACCGTTTTGCCATATGCATGGACCGGAGCATCATGTCATGGTGGGAGCGGCGCTGCTTACTGCATATAAAAATGCGGGAGGTGCTATTAATCTGCGGGAATCTGTGATGGAAATGCTGAACCGTGGAAAAGCCGTTCCAGGAGGAACCTGCGGATTCTGGGGTGCCTGCGGAGCGGGAATCAGCGCAGGTATGTTTGTATCTATCTTGTCTGGGGCGACGCCACTGACGGAGGAATCCTGGGGACTTTCGAATCAGATGACATCAAAAGCACTGGAAGCGATTTCGCACACCGGCGGTCCGAGGTGTTGTAAAAGAGATTCTTATCTGGCGATTCTGGCGGCGGTTGATTTTGTAAAAACGCATTTTGGAATCGAAATGGAATGCACAGAAGTCCATTGTACGCATTATGCTCAGAACAATCAGTGTATTGGCAAGCGCTGTCCATTTTGGCGATTTGATGATAGTATTTGACTATAAATGGATAAACGGAGATAATAAAGTTGCGATATAATTAGATTGTGCGGGATGAGATTGCAGTTTACATAATGTGTGAACTGTGATGAGAGAGCAATTTCTCGTGTAATAGGAAATTCCCTGGAATTCCCTATTACACAAAAAGGCACATCCTTTTTTACGTGGAAAAATCGGAATTTACAGGAAGTGTGACAAGAAAGCCAAAACGGTATACTGGGAAAAAAGATTAAGAAAAGAATAAAGAGCTGGTTTTAATTGTAAAATTTATGGGGAACTAACATCAGCTTATTGACATGAATTTAAAAATAAGTATAATAATAGTTGAGTAATTGTTCAACTATTATTATTTGGAGGTGAATATATGTCAAAATCGTCTTATATTTGTAATTGCGATGTAATTCATGAGGATATTGTGAATGATGTGAAATCCAAGATGCAGCCAAAAGATGATTATATCCAGTTGGCTTCTTTGTTTAAGCTATTTGGAGATGGAACTAGAGTACAAATCTTACACGCTCTAGAACAGAGTGAGATGTGTGTATGTGATCTTGCAGTGCTACTGGGGGTAACAAAATCTGCAATTTCGCATCAGTTAAAGGCATTACGCCTAGCGAATCTGGTAAAATTCCGTAAAGAAGCACAGATAGTTTACTACTCGCTGGCAGATGATCATGTGAAAGAGATTATTGACAAGGGATTTGAGCATCTTTGGCAGAAATAATATTTTTTAACATTATAGTTGAGTAATTGAACAATTAAACAAATTATAAGGAGATTATCATGAAACGCATATTTCTATTAAAAGGGTTGGACTGTCCAAATTGTTCCGCAAAAATTGAAAAAGAAGTCGGAGAGTTGGATGGAGTGCAATCCTCAGTGGTAAATCTGATGAAGCAGACGCTGACAATCAATGTTGCTCCAGCTGCCGCAAATACAATAGCCAGTCAGATTGAAACGATTGTCCACAGCCATGAGCCAGATGTGGAGGTTCAGGAAGAAACAATTATCCCCGTTACAAAGAGTTATTTGTTAAAGGGCTTGGACTGTCCGAACTGCTCCGCAAAAATTGAAAAAGAAGTCGGAGAATTGGATGGAGTACAATCCTCAGTTGTAAATTTGATGAAGCAGACGCTGACAATCAATGTTGCTCCAACTGCCGCAAATACAATAGCCAGTCAGATTGAAACGATTGTCCACAGCCATGAGCCAGATGTGGAGGTTCAGGAAGAAACAATTATCCCCGTTACAAAGAGTTATTTGTTAAAGGGCTTGGACTGTCCGAACTGCTCCGCAAAAATTGAAAAAGAAGTCGGAGAATTGGATGGAGTACAATCCTCAGTTGTAAATTTGATGAAGCAGACGCTGACAATCAATGTTGCTCCAGTTGCCGCAAATACAATAGCCAGTCAGATTGAAACGATTGTCCACAGCCATGAGCCAGATGTAGAAGTTTCCGAAATTGCACAGGAATACTATATACCTGCAAAAAAACAGGATACCAATACATCCTATAACAATGAGGATAAGAAGTTGACAGTTCGTTTAGCGACTGGTGCAGCAATCTATGCCATTGGTATGGCATTGACTGTTTTTGCGAAAGTGCCACTGCCTATCGAATTAGCTTTTCTCATTGTTTCTTATGTTATTCTTGGTGGAGATGTTGTATGGCAGGCTGTGAGGAACATTTCAAAGGGGCGTGTATTTGATGAACATTTTTTGATGAGTGTTTCTACGATTGGGGCTTTTGTCATTGGTGAATATCCAGAAGCAGTTGCTGTTATGCTATTCTATCAGGTAGGTGAATTTTTTCAGTCATTGGCTGTTAAGCGTTCCAGAAAATCTATATCAGACTTAATGGATATACGTCCGGATTGTGCTACAGTCAGAAGGAACGGAGAATTGATTACCATATCTCCTGAAAGTGTTGCCATTGGTGAGATTATTATTGTAAAGCCTGGTGAAAAAATCCCATTAGACGGTGTGGTATTGGATGGAGATTCTATGCTGGATACGAGTGCTTTAACTGGAGAATCGGTTCCGAGAAGCGTTCATAAAGGAGACGAAGCACTTTCCGGTTGTATGAATCAGACGGGTGTTTTAACGATTAAGACAACGAAAGCATTTGGTGAATCTACTGCTTCAAAGATTATTGATCTTGTGGAGAATGCGTCCAGTAGAAAAGCACCAACAGAAAATTTCATTACTACATTTGCACGTTATTACACTCCTGTTGTTGTAATCTTAGCAGCTATTCTGGCAATTCTGCCACCAATCCTTCTTGGTGGAGGTTGGACAGAGTGGATTCGCAGAGGATTTGTTTTCCTTGTGGTATCTTGCCCATGTGCATTGGTCATTTCAATCCCGCTGACTTTCTTCGGAGGTATTGGTGCGGCATCTAAACGAGGTGTTCTTGTAAAAGGAAGTAATTATTTAGAGGCGCTTAATAATGTCAGCATTATTGTGTTCGATAAAACCGGAACACTTACAAAGGGTGTTTTCAATGTGACTGATATTCTGCCTGCAAATGGATTTTCAAAAGAACAGGTTCTGGAGTATGCGGTCCAGGCAGAGAGCTTTTCTAACCATCCTATTGCAAAATCCATTCTCTCTGCTTATGGAAAAGAAATTGACCAATCAGTTATCTCTGATTACAAGGAAATTTCCGGATATGGAATCAGTGCCATGGCAGGAAAGAAGAAAGTTTATGCTGGCAATACGAAACTTATGGATTCAGAGCATGTGGAGTACACAGCCTGTGAAAAAGTTGGTACAAAGGTTTATGTAGCAGTAGATGGTCAATATGCCGGATGTATTTTGATAACAGATGAAGTAAAGCCGGACAGCAAAAAAGCAATTTCTGATTTGAAACATATCGGTGTGGAAAAAACAGTCATGCTTACTGGTGATGATGAAAAAATTGGAAAGGCTGTTGCGGAAGAATTGCAGTTGGATGAATATTATGCACAACTGTTTCCTGATCAAAAAGTGGAAAAGGTTGAGCTTTTAGACAGTAAAAAGAGACAGGGAAGCAAATTAGCTTTTGTTGGTGATGGTATCAATGATGCTCCTGTCCTTGCTCGTGCGGATGTTGGTATCGCAATGGGTGGTCTTGGTTCAGATGCGGCCATTGAAGCTGCGGATGTGGTTCTGATGACAGATGAACCATCTAAGCTGGTGGATGCGATTGATGTGGCAAAAGCGACAAAGCAAATTGTCATGCAGAATATAGTGATTGCCCTTGGAATTAAGAGTGTGTTCCTGATCCTTGGTGCTCTGGGTATAGCTGGAATGTGGGAAGCTGTATTTGGTGATGTAGGCGTTACCATAATTGCCGTCTTGAACGCAATGAGGATTTTGAAAAAATAAGAAACGAGGTGGCAATGTGAAACGGAAATTGATTCTGTTAGCAGTTACAATTGTTTTTCTTGCAGGTTTCGGTGCACTTTTGCACTCACCGCCCTCTATGATTGATGCAGTCACAGGAGCAACACCGAAGTCAAAAAAGGCGGCTCAAGCCTCCGCACAGTTGGAAGGCTCTTATGTCCTCGGTATTAATATGATGTCAGATGGTCTCGACAACGAGAACACCCGGAATAAATTAAAAGAATTGGCACTGGACGATTCGGAAACAAATGAAACAGATCTCATGAAAACGGACATTAGTTTTCGGTTATATGTATCTGAGACGGATTATCCGCTTGTCAGTTATGCTAAGAAACTCTGTGACAGGTTGAAACAGGCCGGTTTCTCCGTAGATCTGAAAGAGTACAGTAACACAATGATGCTATCAAGAGTGGTAAGTGGAAAGTATGATGTATTCCTGGCATCGGATGATTTTATTGACGTTACAACGCTAACACAGATGGACTATATGATCATGGACAGCGAAGAAATGAGGTGAGCGGGAATTTATGAGAAAATGGAATACGATTTTGTCTGTTTTAATGCTTCTCATTTTTATGATTCATGGAATCATGGGCAGCTTTATGCTGAACGGAGTTGGAAGTAGCGCAGGGAAACTTCTTGCATGGATTGGTGTTGGTATTCTTGTTGTGCATACGGTGATTGGTGTCATCCTGACAGTTCAGAGTTTACAGACAGCGAAGCAATCCGAAAAAATGTATCTGAAACAGAACGCCATATTCTGGGCGAGACGAGCCAGTGGGCTGGCAATACTGATCCTGCTGTTCTTCCATATTGGCTTGTTTGGAAAGGTGCAGAATGGGACATATATTTTGTTCCCTTTTACAACGGTAAAGATGGTAACTCAGCTTTTGTTCGTGGCGGCAATCTTTGTTCATATTTTTATCAATATCCGCCCATTGCTCGTATCGCTGGGAATCATCAGTTATAAAGAACGAAGGGGTGATATTTATTTGATTCTTTCGGTGCTCCTTCTGTTTATAGCGGGCGCAGTTATTTTCTATTATATTGGGTGGCAATATCTATGAGTAAGACAATTATTATTATAGGTGCTGGACTGGCAGGACTTTCAGCGGCTTTGCAGGCAGCGGAAAATGGATGCAATGTAAAACTGGTTTCCTCCCTTCCGTCAGAGCGGGCACAGTCTGTTATGGCGGAGGGCGGTATCAACGCAGCTTTGAATACAAAAGATGAAAACGATAGTCCCGAAGAACATTTTACAGATACAATAAAGGCAGCATGTGGTCTGGCAGATCCAAATGCAGTTTGGGGAATGACACAGGCAGCACCGGAGCTGGTGCACTGGCTGTTAAAACTTGGAGTTCAATTTAACATGAGCGGCTATGATGATGTGGATCTGCGGAATTTTGGCGGGCAGAAAAAGAAAAGGACTGCTTTTGCGCAGAGCGATACCGGGAAGCAGATCATGACAGCTATGATAGACGCTGTTCGCAGGAAAGAAGCATCTGGTATGGTAGAACGGTTCAGCCATCATTCTTTCCTAACACTTCGTCTGTGTGACAATATTTGTTGTGGCTGCGTAATCAGGGATGAATACAGTCAGGAGACTGTGGAATTACCGGGGGATGCGGTTATTGTTGCCACCGGTGGTATGCACGGATTGTTTGGAAATACAACGGGTTCGCTGAGCAATACAGGAGAAGTCACCGCAGAATTGTTCCGGCTTGGTGTTCCTCTGGCAAATGGTGAGATGATCCAGTATCATCCGACAACTGTGAAATGTGGTGGAAAACGCATGCTCATCAGCGAGGCGGCCAGAGGGGAAGGTGGTAGGTTGTTTGCCATGAAAGATGGAAAACAATGGTATTTCATGGAGGAAAAATACCCGGAGCTTGGAAATCTGATGCCACGAGATATTACCGCCAGAGAGATATGGAAGGTCAGCCATGAATCAGAGGTATTTCTTGACATGACGGAAATATCGGACGAGATTATTTCAAATAAGCTATCTGGTCTGGCAGACGATTGTATGACCTATCTGCATAAAGATATACGAAAGGAACCGGTGTCTGTTTTACCGGGAATTCACTATTTTATGGGAGGCATTCTGGTGGATGAGCAGCACAGAACGCCGATTCAGAATCTTTACGCTGCCGGAGAATGCTGTGCCCAATATCATGGTGCCAACCGTCTTGGTGGAAATTCTCTGTTAGGAGCGTTATACGGAGGACGTGTTGCGGCAAAATCAGCATGCGAACAGGCAGATGTAGTAGATCTATCTTGTGCGACACAGATAGATTTTCCACCAGCGTCCCAAATTTCAGAAATAAAGCAATTAAACAAAGTGATGCAGGAGACTATGGGCGTTGTCAGAAATGAGAATACGTTGTTAAATGGGATTCAAACGGTACAAGCGCTGACAGGAAATCTTCCATTGCTTGGCATGGCAGTTCTAAAGAGTGCTCTTGCAAGAAAAAAAAGCCGTGGTGCACACTGGCGGGAGGATTATCCGAAGAGCAATGACGATGATTACCTTAAAACAACGGTAGCCAGATTTGATGGAAAGCAGATACAGATTTCCTTTGTACCTGTTCCAGAAAGGCGGTGATTCACTTGGTATATAAAATAAGAATCAGGCGGCAGGAGAGTCAGAAATCAGACAGTTATTGGCAGGAATTTGAGTATGACGGAAGCAAAAACAGCTCTGTTGCCACTGTTCTAAAGGAATTGAACAGTAGAACCCCTTTGAAAGATAACTCAGGAAATATAGTTACCCCCATCAGCTGGGAATGTAGCTGTATGGTGCGAAAATGTGGGGCTTGCGCCATGCTGATTAACGAACGTCCGAGGTTGGCATGCTCTACATTTCTACATACGTTAAAAGGTTCTACAATCATCTTGGAACCTTTAAGCAAATTTCCGCTTGTAAGAGATTTGATCGTTGACCGGTCAATTCTGTTTGAAAATTTGAAAAAACTGAACCTTTGGCTTGAAAGTGAAGCTTATATGAATCCGTGGACACATGAACCGAGATACCAGTCGGCACGCTGTCTGATGTGTGGCTGCTGCCTTGAAGTGTGTCCTAACTTCTCTGCAAATGGGACTTTCGCAGGCGCTGTTGCTGCAGTCAACGCATTTCGGATTCTGAATGAAGAACAGGAAAGCACTCATTTGAATGAGATTTCTGCTGAATATAAGAAGAAATATTTTGAGGGATGCGGGAAGTCGTTATCTTGTCATGATATTTGTCCGATTGGTCTGCCTGTGGAAGAACTACTTGTAAGGTCGAATGCAGCGGCTGTTTGGGGCAAATAAAATGGATGATAAAAGCTATAATGAATGTATGAAGAGAATCAAAAACTTGATTCTCTTTTTTAAAATACATACATTGACAAATATCTATGTATATATTATATTGAACATAGACAATGATCAATGTGAGGTGTCAATATGAATGCAATGGATGTGGCTTTGATATGTAAGGCTTTGGGCGATGCGAACCGGCTGGAAATTGTACAGATGCTGTCGGATGGAGAAAAGTGCGGGTGTAAACTTTTGGAAAGATTTGAAATTACCCAGCCAACTTTATCCCATCATATGAAGATATTGGTAGGATGCGGCCTTGTGAATGATCGTAAGGAAGGAAAATGGCATCACTATTCTTTGAATTGTGAGACATTGATGAATTACAAACACTTTATAGAATCCCTTACTTGCCTTGGATGCGGTGACGGGGATTGTTGTAAATAATTAAAGGAGAGCAGATATCATGAAAAAAGAATTAAATTCAGGAATTAGTTTTTTCCAGCGTTACCTGACTGTAACCTGCCAAACATCAATCTGGGGCAGTTGCAGATAATTCTCGCAGCAGCGGGCTTACTTTCTGTATTAGCAACGGTTAACTATATGTTGTTCCTGTCTGCAAAATGTAAAGACACATTGACAGTTTTGCTGATCTCTATCGTAGTTCTTCTCATGCCGCTTTTTGCTTATGTGGCGATGGGAGCAACATGGCTCTCTACCATACTTCCATCTGCCGGAATTGGTATGCAGAACAATTTCCTTTCTCAGCTTGCAAATTTCAATTATCTGAATATCGGTGGAATGAGTTTCTGGACACCGCATGTTATTTTGATTTCGGCAGGAATTGAATTATTTGTGTTTACATTCTTGGCGATTCATTCCTATTGCAGACATCAGGTAGCATAAAAGAAGTTCAAAATAGAATGAATTGATTATCTGCCGCATGACGGCAAAAGAAAAACCAGACAATTTAGAACGGCGACTTTGATTTTCAGAGCCGCCGTTTCTTTGCGTTTATACAAACCTATGATGAATTTTCCGGAAATATTATAGCTAATAGTTATTTAAACTGTTGTATTTGTTTAAAAATTAAAAAATATCTAATGAGTCTTCCGCATCTACCCACATCTGCAAATTTCCATCAAGATATAATCTTGCATATTCAAGAGGATCATCAATGGCGAGTGCGTTTAATGCACAGTCTGATCCTGATGTGGTTTTTAAGTCCTTTTCAGCTTCCCAACAGTCAATGCGGAGCATATAGCCAACAGAGGTATAAACATCAATACTGTTGCGCTTGGGATTGTATTCTGCAAATATTGTTCTCATCGTATCAAATCTCCTTATCGTTAAATCAATCATTTGTTGCAAAAATCAGAAGCATTTCAATCAGTTCACCATGTCACTTTTATTTTGTGTTATACTGTTTTATAGGATTTTTTTGCCCTTGTATTTGCCCTTATCAGAGTTCGTAAACACTGGTGGGACAATATAACACAAGGGAAACAATAAGGGAAAGTTCACCAGTGATAAATTCAGTGTTTTCAAGGGTTTGCGGAGAATGTAATAACAAAATATAACAGTTATTAAATCTCTTAAAACAGGTGAAATCTCAATCGGAATTTGTGGAGGTGTTGAATGAAAAGTGTATTAATGATTGGACAGTCCAACATGGCTGGACGTGGATTCATAAATGAAGTACCGATGATTTGTAATGAGAGAATCCAGATGTTAAGAAATGGAAAATGGCAAATGATGACAGAACCAATTAACTACGATCGTCCTATATCAGGAGTAAGTCTTGCGGGTTCATTTGCTGCAATGTGGTGCATGGAAAACAAAGAAGAACAAATCGGCTTGATTCCATGTGCGGAAGGTGGCAGTTCCATTGATGACTGGTCTATAGAGAAAATATTATTTAAAAATGCAATTATTCAGGCAAAATTTGCAATGCAAAATAGTAATTTGATTGCTATTCTGTGGCATCAAGGAGAAAATGATAGCTATAATGGTAACTACAAAACGTATTATGAAAAATTACATACAATTTTTGAGGCTTTAAAAAATGAACTTAATTTAGACGATGTACCGTTTATTATTGGAGGACTTGGTGACTATTTAGGAAAGATAGGCTTTGGTTTTAATTGTACAGAGTATGACTTGGTGAATAAAGAATTATTACGATATGCCAATGATCATAATCATGTATATTTTGTAACTGCCCAGGGGTTGTCAGCAAATCCAGATGGCATACATTTAAATGCTGTCTCTCAAAGAAAATTTGGGGTTCGTTATTACTATGCCTACAAAAACAAAAAGAATGTGATAACACCTTTGAAAAACGAAGAAAAATTATTAGAGTCATGTATTAATATTCCATATACTCAGAATGAAATGAAATATTTAGCCATGATGGATTTGACAATGGGAAAATGTAGTTATGAAGAGTTCATAACAAAAATGAAAAATCTCTAACTTTCAATCTGACTAATGGAAATAAAATAAAGAAAAGAATTAGAATTTTACAAAGAAGTGTAATTGTATGAATAAAGCGATTGTTGTAATGAGGATTGCTATTCTTACTTCTTTGGAAAAAGATAAGTAATTGACTGGCAAATTCCAATTTGACGGAGTAATATATATGAAAATCCGAGAAGTAAATGAGAATAAAAAGCAGTTTATATCATTATTGTTATTAGCTGATGAACAGGAGAGCATGGTTGATCGCTATCTTGAAAAAGGAACTATGTATGTGCTTGAAGACAATGATGTAAAAGCTGAATGTGTTGTCACCGATGAAGGTAACGAAATACTTGAAATCAAGAATATCGCAGTCGATCCGGAAAATCAGGGAAAGGGCTATGGCAAAGCACTAATTGATTTTCTTGCCAGTAAATATGCAGATGAATATTCTGTTTTGCAAGTTGGAACAGGTGACAGTCCATTGACGATATCATTTTATGAAAAATGTGGGTTTGTTCGTTCTCACAAGATTCCCAATTTCTTTACTGACAATTATGACCACCCAATTTATGAGGGCGGTGTACAACTAATAGATATGGTATATTTGCAAAGACATATATAACTTCAAGCTTTTCGAATGTATGTTTGTGCCTGAGGAATTGGAGAGTGGATAATGAAAAAACCACCTTTATACACTGCGAAGACCACCTTTGTACACTTTTTTAAAATGTGGATAACTTCTTAAAAACCACCTTTATACATTCTTGTAAAATTGGGAAAAAGCTCAAAAAACCACCTTTATACAGTTCTATGAAATGTGAATAATCACCAAAAATAACTTTTATTATTAAAAGACCACCTTTGTACAGTTTCTTAGATAAAAGATAAAGGAATCCAGAAAAACCACCTTTGTACAGTTAAAAACCACCTTTGTACACCTTTCGTACAAGATAGGTAATTGGCTTAAAAACCACCTTTATACACTAAAAAATTACCATCTTGCAAAATGCCTGATTTACCTAAAGAACTTGCTCGCACGGGATATGCACATATCGCATTTAGTGTAGGAAGTAAAGAAAAGGTTGATGCCTTGACCGTAGAGTTGAAAACTGCTGGTTATGAAGTAATCAGCGGTCCCCGGACAACAGGAGATGGCTATTACGAAAGCTGTATTGTTGCAATTGAAGGGAATCAAATTGAGGTTACAGTTTGAACCCGACAATTTCAAGTTCGAAAAATTGAGAAATCGTAAAATTGAAGAAAAAAGGAATGCACAGTTCTTAGCATATCGGGAACTGTGCATTTCTGTAAATAAATACTTTTAATTAGCCGATTACGGCATCTTCTGCTGTAAAATGTTCCAGAGAATTTTCTTTTACCTGAATGCAGATATAAGTAATTCCGGAAATATCGGATGCAAAAAACTGACGCTTTGCAGCAGGAGCGATTTTTAGCCAGTCTCCAGTTGAAAGGCTAATTTCTTCTCCATCAATTATGGCTTTGCCGTTACCTGAAAGAATTCCATAGATTTCTTCATTTTCTTTATGAGAATGAACAAATGGGACATTTGCTCCTGCAGGTAGTTCGTTTAAACTGATTTCTGCACCTGTTAAAGACAACTTTTCATGCAGCTCAATTCGGTTTTCCTTTCCAATAGTTGTTTTTGTGTAATTTGCCATAATAATACCTCCATAGTTAATTTGTAGTTTCTGGTTGATTGGTATTAGTATAGTGTGAGACACATACAAAAACAAGTACGCACCTTTTTGTAACTGTACACTCAAAATTGAATGTGTTACAATAGACTCGGAGGTGAGAATTATGCGAGCAAAAGAAGAATTACCGGAATGCCCAGTTGCAACAGCAGTATCTCTCATCGGAGGAAAATGGAAACTGCTGATTTTGCGTAACTTGAAAGAGCGTCCATGGAGATTCAATGAGCTACAACGAAGTATAGATGGTATTTCACAAAAGGTTTTGACAGATAGTTTAAGACAAATGATGAGTGATGGGCTGGCATATCGCCACGATTACCATGAGCAGCCACCGAGAGTTGAATACGGCTTAACTGAACTCGGAACAAAAATGCTTCCAATTGTTAATTCACTTGCTGACTTTGGTAACTACTATAAATCAATTATTGAACAGAATTAAGGACGTTAGTATTTGAAAAGATCGAACAATTCCAGTTTGTATAACAGGAATTTATCAGAAAATGAGGAATAGTTGAAATGGAGGCGCTATAATAACATGAAGATTGAAGGGAACCAGAAAGAACTGGATGCAATGGTAGAATTTCATAAGGGAAACCGTGTCGAGGGACTGAGACTGCAAGAAGAATTTGCAGCGGAATTTCGTAAGGAGTATAAAGACAAAGATCACTGTCCTTGCCTGAAAGCCTGTCGTTATCACGGAAACTGTAAGGAATGTGTAGCAATCCACAGAGCGCATCAGGAACATGTTCCTAATTGTATGCGACCATTGATTAATAAAAAATTGAAATTGATGTCAGAATTAACAGAGCATACCTTGGCAAATGAAATAGAAGCTCCACATGAGATTTTAAGAAAATAGGCAAGTCAAATTCCCGTTTATTGGGAAGTCGCAGAGAACGAAAAATCGGAAGTTTACAGCGAGGTGAAAGATGTTGAATTATGTAGAATATGGAAAAGAAAACAAATATGATGATGATATATTTTTTCAAAAATACAGTCAAATGAGTCGCTCACAGCAGGGACTAGCCGGTGCAGGAGAATGGGAAACATTGAGAAAGCTGCTACCGGATTTTAAAGATAAGCGTGTGCTTGATTTAGGATGCGGCTATGGATGGCACTGTATTTATGCGATGGAACACGGAGCGTCTTCTGTTGTAGGTGTTGATATTTCTCATAAAATGCTCGAGGTAGCCAAAGAAAAAACACATTTTCCACAGGTTGAATATAAATGCTGTGCTATAGAAGATGTGGAATTCCCAGAGGAGAGTTTTGATGTAATATTAAGTTCACTTGCGTTTCACTATGTAGCAGATTATGAGATTTTAGTAAAAAAGATATATAGAATACTGAAGTCTGGTGGTAAGCTAGTTTTTACGGTTGAACATCCTGTTTTTACTGCCTATGGAACACAAGACTGGTATTATAACGAAAAAGGAGAAATACTGCATTTTCCGGTGGATAATTATTATTATGAGGGCAAACGAACAGCTGTGTTTTTAGGAGAAAAGGTTACAAAATTTCATAGAACACTGACCACATATCTAAATACACTGCTTTCAAATGGTTTTATAATAAATCATATTGTGGAGCCGCAGCCGCCGGAATACATGATGGATATTCCGGGGATGCAGGATGAAATGCGCCGTCCCATGATGCTGATTGTATCGGCGAACAAAAAAGTGGATAGATAGAACTAAAACACCTATAAGGTATAAATGGAGGTAATTTATGTTTAAAGAAAAAATTATTATAGAGATGAAAGAAGTATTCAAAGAAATTCCTTTTGGCATAGAGCATACTCTCAAAGTTTTGAAAAATGCAGAAGATATAATGAAAGGAGAAAATATCGGAGAGGAAGAAAAAGAATTCATCAGTATTATTGCTATACTACATGATATTGGTGCGGTTGAAGCACAAAAAAAATACGGTTCTATTGATGGTGTCTATCAAGAAAAGGAAGGACCAGAAGTAGCGAAAGAAATATTAAAAAAGGTAGGCTATAACAAAAATATTGATAGAATATGCTTTATAATAGGCAACCATCATACTCCATCTAAAATTGATGGACTTGATTTTCAAATACAATGGGAAGCTGATTTGCTTGAAAATTTAACGATTATGGATAAAGAAAAAGAACAGGAAAAGATAAAAAAGTGTATAGATGAAAACTTTAAAACAAACACAGGAAAAAGGATAGCTTATAATCGCTTTATTTTAGATTAGTAGTAGATTATTACAGTTATGTATTTTATATCGCAAAGAAAAAATAGTAGTTAAGTTTAACCCTAGGGTTAAATGATGAATATGTTGAGGGCATTTTTGTTTCTGGTGAAATGCAATCGCAGGGTATAGGTAAAATTCTGCTGAATTATGCAAAGGACAAAAGGAGTAAGTTGTACTTGAACGTATACCAAAAGAATGCACGGGCAATATCTTTTTATAAGAGAAAAGGATTTGAGATTCAGCATAGTGGCTTAGATGAGGCTACCGGAGAAAAAGATTATGTAATGACATGGCAACACAAATAGAAATTCCAGTTTACCTCTATTCAAACATACAAGCTCTTGACAATAAAGCTCCTATATAGTATGATTTTATAAACTACTATATAGGAGCTTTTGCATGAAAACAAATGGCGGATTTCTTGTCACCAAAATAAAACAGCTTGGTGACCGGATTTTTGAGAAGATTCTCAGCGAAAAAAATATCGATGCGTTTAATGGAGCCCAGGGACGTATTCTTTATGTGCTGTGGCAGGAGGATGGAATCTCGATCAGGTCACTCTCGGTCAAATGCGGATTAGCGATAACATCTCTTACGACGATGCTGGAAAGAATGGAAAATCAAGGACTGATAAGCCGTGTTCAGTCTGAAACGGACAAAAGGAAAACACTCCTGTTTCTGACTGAGAAAGCACATGCCTTAAAGGGCGAGTACGATTCTGTATCTGATGAGATGGGCAGCATTTACTACAAGGGTTTTTCAGAGGAAGAAATTACCCGGTTTGAGGAATGCCTCGACCGCATCAGAAAGAATCTTGAGGAGTGGCAGAAGTCATGAGTATTTGTATCAAAGATCAGATTCAGAACATGAATCTCGTCATCGGCTGCACAGTGGGGTGTACATATTGCTATGCCCGCAACAACGTGAAACGCTGGCATATGATTGATGACTTCGCTGACTCTGAATTCTTTCCGAGTAAGCTCAAGATGATGGAAAAGAAACGTCCGCAGAACTTTCTTCTTACCGGAATGAGCGATCTCTCCGGATGGAAGCCGGAATGGAGAGACGAGGTATTTGCAAAGATCCGTGAAAATCCACAGCATCAGTTCCTGTTCCTTACCAAGCGACCTGATTTGCTGGATTTTGATACCGATCTGGAAAACGCATGGTTTGGCGTTACGGTGACGAGGAAAGCAGAACTGTGGCGTATCGACGCCCTTCGGAAAAACGTCAGAGCAAAACATTACCATGTTACCTTTGAGCCGTTATTCGACGATCCCGGCACAGTTGACCTTTCCGGAATCAATTGGATCGTTGTCGGCACCATGACCGGAGCTCAGAGCAGGAAGATTCATACGGAGCCGGAATGGGCATGGTCTCTGGCGGACCAGGCACATAAGCTCGGCATTCCGGTGTTTATGAAGGAAGACCTTGTCCCTATCATAGGGGATGAAAATATGATTCAGGAAATGCCGGAAGAATTTAATAAAGTGTTAGAGGTACAGAAATCATGGAAGAAGTAATAAATGGAATCCTCATTCGTGAGGTGGAAACAAAGAACATCATGACTAAGTCTAGTCTGCCGGTAGGCGGTTACTCGGTCAATCCCTATGTGGGCTGTACACATGCCTGCAAGTATTGCTATGCTTCTTTTATGAAGCGCTTTACCGGGCATAAGGAGGAATGGGGCACTTTCCTTGATGTGAAGCATTGGCTGGAAATTAAAAATCCGAAGAAATATGCCGGACAGCGGGTGGTCATCGGTTCTGTGACAGATGGCTACAATCCACAGGAGGAGCAATTCGGGAATACCAGAAAACTTCTGGAGCAGCTGATCGGCAGTGACGCAGATATTCTGATCTGCACAAAGTCGGATCTTGTGGTACGGGATATTGATCTGCTGAAGAAGCTTGGACGTGTAACCGTTTCATGGTCGATCAACACACTAGATGAAAATTTCAAGAACGATATGGACTCTGCTTCGAGCATTGAGCGCCGTATCTCTGCTATGAAGCAGGTATATGAAGCCGGTATCCGTACAGTCTGTTTCGTATCCCCGGTATTCCCCGGTATCACGGATTTTGAAGCAATCTTTGAGCGGGTAAAGGATCAGTGCGATCTGTTCTGGCTCGAAAATCTCAATCTTCGAGGCGGTTTCAAAAAGACAATTATGGATTATATCGCCGGAAAATATCCTGATCTTGTACCACTTTACGACGAGATCTATAACAAGCATAACCGCAGCTACTTTGAAGCACTTGAAGTAAAAGCTGAGAAAATGGCTAAGAAGTATGATTGTGCCTTTTTGGATAATGAAATGCCTTATGGCAGAGTCCCGCAGGGACATCCGGTGATCGTAGATTATTTCTATCATGAGGAAATCCGTGGGACAGAGAATACCGGAAAAAGAAATCGCTAACTTCCAGCTTGGTTATAAGATCGGATTTATCAATGATGCTGAGATATGGTTACTCATGTTAAAATAACGCAATACCTCTGTTATATATATAATGAGGATGAAATAGACGAGTTGATTCTGCTGATACGCGATAGCTTTATTCTGGCTTTTACGGTTCTTAAAGATACACTTGTGAAGAAGCTGGAGGAAGCAGAAAGCGATTGGATGTAAAAAAGCAGTCGATAACCTTGGGGGGAGTCCGCGGTGAAGGATAAAACAGTATATACATGTACATATAAATCAAAGTTAGGCGATATTCTGCTGGCGGCAGACGCGATCGGACTCACGGGTCTGTGGTTTGAGGGGCAGAAGTATTTTGCAAATACACTTCCAGACGGAGTTATTTCACAGGAAACCCTAATTTTAACAGAGGCAAAGAGATGGCTGGATATTTATTTTTCTGGCAAAGAACCGGACTTTATTCCGCCGCTGCATCCGACTGGCTCCGCATTTCGACAGGCGGTGTGGCAGATTTTATTGCAAATTCCGTATGGACAGACGACTACCTATGGGGAGATTGCAAAAAAGCTGGCGAAGATGCAGAATGCGTCCCATATGTCCGCGCAGGCGGTAGGCGGTGCAGTGGGGCATAACGAGATTTCCATTATCATCCCATGCCACCGTGTGGTGGGAACGAATGGAAGCCTGACCGGGTATGCGGGTGGAATTGATAAGAAAGTGGAACTGCTTACGCTGGAACATACCGATATGAGTCGTTTTTTTGCGCCGAAGAAAGGAACGGCGCTTTAGTCATTTAGGTGTAATTTTGACTGTGATATTAATTTTCATTTAATTATATCCGTGTAGTTTCTCATCTTTCGTAAGTTTGTAAAGTATCTCCTGCTTTTTCATATACGTAACAAATAGATTTATAAGTACTGTGTTCATAATATTACCCCCTGCATTATGTTTCCATGGAAACAAGTATACCATCGCCTTGTTTCCTTGTTAACAAATTTGATAATAACGATATAGGATATTTTCATCAGAATATTTTTCTTATTTCAAAGATTGCGAAGTTTCACAGGCAGGCGGGGATGTTATTTACAGAAATCCAGATGGAATACAAATGCCAGGACCGCTCCTGGAAGACGATGATTGTGCGTGCCTATTAGTTAAAAAACCATGGAAATCACTATTCGTACATTGTAACATATCGGTTTGATATCGCGGAGCGAGTAAAGATTGACAATTTCAAAATCCTGTCGTATACTTCTTTCAGTCCCAAATGGGATTGAATGGGGAAGGTTATGGAATATAAAATACAAAAACTTTACGATCAGGTCAACCAGGCGATCATCCGCTGCCGTGGTGTATACTCGATGTGGGCAAAGAATAACAATGTGAGCTATAACCGGATGCTGGTGCTTTACACCATCCGCGAATTCGGATTCTGTACGCAAAAGCAGATCTGTGATTCGTATCTGCTTCCGCGGCAGACGGTGAACCATGTGATTTCAGAGATGAAAAAGGACGGGATTCTTGTAACGGATCCGGAAAAGAGCACCGGGAAGGAAAAGGCGCTTGTTTTGACGCCGGAGGGCGAACGGTATTCGGAAAAATTATTATATTCGTTAAGCCGGATGGAAGAGCGGGCGGCGAAACGTTTGGGAGAGGACAAGATCCGCAGAATGACGGAACTGTTTATGGAGTATGACCAGATTCTGGAAGAGGCACTGGAGGAGACGGACGATGAAGAGTAAGGCGGGAACGGATACAGAATTTTTCCGGACGGAGAAAATTCCGAAGATATTGCTGCAAATCGCACCTCCGGTTATGCTGGCGCAGCTGATTCAGGCGATGTATAACATTGTGGACAGCTTTTTTGTGGGAAAATATTCCGAATCGGCGCTGACGGCGCTTTCGGTCATTTATCCGTTGCAGCTCATCATCATTGCGCTGGCGGTGGGAACCGGCGTGGGCGTGAATACCTACATGGCGCGCCTGTATGCACAGAAAATGCCGGGACAGGCGGAAGAAACAGCGGGAACAGGCACGCTTATGGCGCTTGGAACCTGGTTTATATTTGCCATTTTCTCGATCTTCTGTATGCGTCCGTATGTCCTGACAAGTGCGAATACCCCGGAAGCGATCGAGAGTGCTGTTATCTACGGACAGATCGTCTGTATCGGCAGCATCGGGGCATTTCTGGAAGGAAACTGGACGAAGGTCCATCAGTCGCGGGGCAATATGCACCGTCCGATGGTCGCCCAGACCGTGGGGGCGCTGACGAATATCGTGCTTGACCCGATCCTGATTTTCGGACTCGGTCCGGTGCCGGAGCTGGGAGTCGCGGGTGCTGCCTATGCGACTGTCTGCGGACAGGTGGCAGCTGCGGTCATCACATCGTTTGGCGGGGTTGGCAGATTGCCAGAGCGCACAAAAATGCCGCTCTATATCAAGCAGATCTACTGGTTTGGCTACGCGTCGATTATTATGCAGGCATTATTTACAGTTTATATCGTGATCTTAAATGCGATCCTTGCCGGATTTTCAGATTCGGCAGTGACGGTGCTGGGGCTTTATTATAAAATGCAGACGTTTTTCTTTATCCCGCTGATGGGCTTGCAGACGTGTATCGTTCCGGTGCTCAGCTTTAACTATGCAACCAAGAGCTATGCGAGATGCCGGGAAATTATGCGGGACAGCTATGGATTTTCCTGTGTGTTTATGCTGGTCGGTGTGATCTGCTTCGTTTTCTTTCCGGTGCAGCTGCTCCAGGTTTTTTCAAAGAGCAGTGAGGTCATCGCGATCGGAAAAAATGCATTCCCTATCATCGGGGCAAGTTTTATTCCGGCGGTATTTTCACTGATGACCCCGGTCTTCTTCCAGGCGATCGGAAATGGAAAGATCAGCCTCTTTTTGTCCGTGATGCGCCAGATCTGCTGCCTGATTCCGATTTTCTGGCTGCTGTCGCTGATTGACCTGCGCTTTACCTGGTTTGCATTTCCGATCTCGGAAGTGCTGGTCGGTGTCACGGGAATCGTGCTTTATTACAAGGAAATCAAAAGAGACTTTGATAAAGGAGCAGCATGAGAAAGCACGTAAAAACACAGAAAATAGTTTCGTAGAAAATTTTTAAACGCTTTTAATGAATTGAAAAGGAACCGCCTGGGTCAGTCTATCAGCTGGCATCAGGACGGTTCCTTTTTTGAAAGGAGAATGAATGTGACATAAAAAATTGAATGTATGCATTTCGTGTACGTATGAGGCATAATGCCTGTCAGACGAAATGGGTATTTCACCCTTATGCTACAAATGCGTACATCATCACATAATGGCACAGGCTTCCGCCCATGACAAACAGATGGAAAATCTCATGCGAACCGAAATTTTTATGCGTTGCATTGAAAATCGGCAGTTTTAATGCGTAGATAATGCCTCCAGCCGTATAGATGAGTCCGCCGGTCAGCAGCCAGAGAAATGCGCTTTTCGGAAGTGCCAGTACGATCTGACGGAACGCCAGCACGCAGATCCAGCCCATTGCGATGTAAACTAGCGAGGAGAACCACTTCGGGCAGTTGATCCAGAGCGCGTTGACGAGAATCCCGGCAATCGCGATACCCCAGACGAGCGCCAGAAGCCGGTAACCGGCGTTATTTCCAAGGACGATCAGGCAAACCGGTGTGTAAGTTCCGGCAATCAGGATGAAAATCATCATGTGGTCGATCTTACGCAGGATTTTATTAACGTGCTCGGAAATATTAAAGGTGTGGTAGGTCGTGCTGGCGGCATAGAGCAGAATCATGCTGACGATAAACACAGCCAACGCCGCAAGATGGCGCGAATCTGCTTCTCCGGCCGCTTTGTGAAGCAGCGGAACTGCCGCGATCACCGCGCCGATCATCGCGATAAAATGCGTCAGCGCGCTTCCGGGATCCTTTACGTGGAATTTATGATGCTTTGTTTCAACGAGTTCCGTTGTGTCAGATGTATGTTTTTGACTAGAAATCATAGGATAACCTCCTTTGTCGTAATCTCAATAAAGTAATTGTGAATATGATATGTAGTATTTAAAACTACATAGAATGTTTTTATATACTATACATCTTTTCTGAAAAATATGCAAGAGGGGAATGGGATATGTTATAATATAATGTATGAATAGTAACGAAAGGTTTTCACGTTTCATGTGAGTTGGCAATAAATATATGCAATGGTTTGCATATGAAAATTTTAAAGTTAGAAGAGAAAGAAAAAAGGCTCATAGATGATTTGAGAAGTTAAAATGCTCGGGAATTCATGGATGAAGTAGAGAGGAAATCGGTTATGTTAGATATATTATACGAAGATAAAGATATTTTAGTTGTGGTCAAACCAGCCGGAGTTGAGTCGCAGACATCGAAACGCCTGGAGCCGGATATGGTCAGCGAGATAAAAAATTATCTCCACCGGAAGGTGCAGGAGACGAAAAAGTTATCCACAGGATTATCCCCAAAAGCGTCCACAGCCCCGGTGGATCCGTATGTTGGAGTTATCCACCGACTGGACAAGCCGGTGCGCGGTGTGATGGTATATGCCAAGAACCTGAAAGCGGCAGCGCACTTAAGCCGTCAGGTACAGGAGGGAAAATTGGAGAAAATCTATCAGGCGCTCGTATGTGGAAAACCTGTGGATAATGTGGGTAAGTACGTGGATTATCTGTTGAAAGACGGGAAAACGAATACCAGCCGGATTGTGGATAAGTCGGTCGCCGGTGCGAAACGGGCAGAGCTGGAATATCAGATATTAGAAAAAAAAGAACAGGAAGACGGTACCGTGCGTTCACTGGTGGAAATTCATCTTCACACAGGACGCCACCATCAGATACGCGTACAGTTTGCCGCGCATGGGGCACCGCTCATGGGAGATACCAAGTATGGCGCACCAGCGGCTGCTTCCGTGGGACGTGCCCGCCGGGAACCGCTGGCGCTGTGCGCGGTCCGTTTATCGTTCCTTCACCCGGTGACGGGAAAAAGAATGGAGTTTTCCACCAAACCGCAATTTGTTCTGTGAGCGAACTTTTCTATAAGTCAAGAAAATAAAAGATCAAGGGTGAATAGAAGGTAAGACGTGTATATTTTTATCCAGCCTGCCCATACTAGAGTGTGTACAAAGGAAGTACGAATCATAAATGGGCAAAGTCCATGGGTAAGCCCCGGAGCGACTAAAGAGGGCTTACAAAAGAGACCGCAGGAGCCGGGAGAAGCGGGAGCTGACACCGGTTTCCTGTGGTTTTTCGTTGCCATACATCCGGAAAAAAGGGCGTGTAGGTTTAAGGAAAAGACGTTTGTTTGAATGGATGGCTGTAGAAATCATAGAACCATAACGGTGTATGGCATAAAGAAAAAATCGGGAAGGTGGAGCAGACAGATGGCACTCAGCAGAAAACAGAAAAAAGCATTTCTCACAGCAGCAGTCACGGCGGGCGTGTATTTGAGTTTCCGTTACCTGCTGCCGCTTATATTCCCATTTCTGGCAGCGTATCTGATGGCGCTGCTTCTCCAGCCATCGGCAGCATTTCTCGAAAAACGGCTGCGAATCTCCTTCCGCGGGCGCATGATCGGCGTTCCCATCGGTATGATCGGGGGCGTGGAGCTGATTTTGCTGAGCATTTTTCTGGTCGGTCTGCTGGCAGCAGGGGGACGGCGTTTCACGGAGGAGCTGGAACACTTTTTAGAAGAGCTTCCAGGACGGATGGAGGAATTGTCACTGCTCGGACAGCAATTTGAACAGTCGATCGAGCGAGTCCTTCATCTGCCTGCCGGTAAAATCGGGCAGCTCTTTCGCGGAACAGGCTTGCAGGGCGGTGGACAGGTCAAGGAGATCCTGCTGCCGCAGCTCCTTCAGAAATCAGTTCCTGCTGCGGCGGGGATTGTGCGCGCGGTTATTGTGGTTGTTTTATTTTTCATTGCCTCGATTTTGAGTTTACAGGAGATGGACGAACTGCGCCGGAGGCGGTTTGATTCGATGTTTCACCGCGAATTTTTCCTGCTCGGCAGGCGCCTTGCGGTGACAGGAAGCGCATGGCTGAAAACCCAGTCGGTCATTTTCCTGATGACTTCGGCATTTTCGATGGCGGGGCTTTTGCTGATTGGAAATCCATATTATATTCTGGGTGGAATCGGAATCGGGGTTCTGGATGCCCTGCCGATCTTCGGCGCAGGGACGGCGCTGGTGCCGTGGAGTCTTTTTCTCCTGTTTAAGCGGGAGTGGGGACACGCGCTGATTCTCTTCGGGCTGTATCTGCTCTGTTATTTTTTGCGTGAGTTCACGGAGGCGCACCTGATGGGGAAGAAAATGGGGCTGTCGCCGCTTGAAACGCTGGCGGCGATCTATGTGGGCTTGCAGCTGTTTAGTCTGTTTGGATTTCTGCTGGGTCCGATTGGGCTGTTGATTATTAAGGATTTTGTGGAGGAGTATGGGGAAGCGGACGAAGGAGCGGATGCTCATTAAGTAGGCGCTTTTAGAGGAAAAAAGAGGAAAAAAGTGGAGTATTGGTGGATGGGCGATCTGAAATTGCTTTTGAATGTGGAAATTTAAGGAGATGAAAGGATTTTTTAGAATTGCCGCGAGACAAAAGGATCATATATAATAGATAAGGAATTAAAAACGCATAAAAGTTCTGGAAAACAGCAGAGAAAGAGTTGCTGGAAGATAGCTGGATGTTAAGCTGAAATAAATATGCATATCATTTAATATGGAGGAACAAACGTGAATTTATATACAAAAGAGTCAGGCTCCGGACAGCCGATGGTGCTGCTTCACGGAAATGGAGAGGACAGCTCCTACTTTGTGAACCAGATATCCTTTTTTGAATCAAAATATCTCGTGATTGCGGTGGACACCCGTGGACATGGCAGATCTCCGCGTGGTTGTGGGACATTTACCTTGGAACGGTTTGCTGATGATTTGAAAGGATTTCTTGACCGCCGGGGACTTAGGCGGATCATTTTGCTGGGGTTCAGCGACGGCGGCAATATTGCGCTGATTTTTGCACTGAAATATCCGGGATATGTCGATCGGCTGATTTTAAATGGAGCGAACTTAAACCCGTTTGGCATGAAGCCGTCCGTGCTGGCGGATGTGGCGCGGGAGTATGTGGGAGTTGTGGGGAAGCTCTGGCTGCAGAAAAGCGGCATCGGGCAGATACGGGGAAAAATGCAGATGGCAGCAGGAAAAATGCGGACAGAAAAGCAATTTTCAAAAGAAAACGAAAAACAGAATGGACAGGAAGGACTGAATAAACAACAGAGAAGAAGCTGTCAGAAAGAAAAAATTCCTGAAAATAAGGAAAATGATCGGAAGGTAAATATACACAAAAAAGAGCTTCTATCCTTAATGTTGTATGAACCCTGGATCCGCCCTGAACTTCTCCACCGCCTGAAAATGCCCGTCCTTGTGGTAGCAGGGAGCGACGACATGATCCGCGAATGCCACACGCGCCAAATCGCACGTTCTCTGCCAAACGCAAGGATTCGGCTTTTAGAGGGCACCCATTTTATTGCAGCAGAGAACCCGGACGCATTTAACCAATGTGTTGCATCATTCTTGGAACAGACACAGGGCGGCGAGCTGGCGCAGATGAGCCGAGTCTGGGGCAGCCGGAGAGCCGGAAGGCTGGAGAAGGAGAAGATCCGTCGGGCGGCGGTGCTGGTACCTTTGATTCAGAAAGGCGGGGAGTACCACGTGGTGTTTGAGGTGCGCGCGGGAAGCTTAAAAACTCAGCCGGGCGAAATCTGTTTTCCGGGCGGTGCCGTTGAGCGGGACGAGACACCGAAGCAGGCGGCGATCCGTGAGGCGATGGAAGAACTCTTAATCAGTCGCCGCCAGATTCGCGTTATCGCGCCGTTGGATGTGCTGGAAGCACCCGGAGCGATGGAGATTTCTCCATTTTTAGGTGCGCTGCAGGGCTACCGCTGGTCATATTCCGAGGCGGAGGTCGATCATACCTTTTCTGTCCCGCTCCGCTGGTTCGCGGAACATGAACCGGAGCGATATGAAACAGAACTTGTGACCGTGCCGGAAGAGACATTCCCGTTTGAAGATGTTCCGGGCGGACGCGATTACCGCTGGCGGCGCGGACATTACGATGTTTACTTCTACCGCCGCGAGGAAGGAATCATCTGGGGGATGACAGCGAAGATTCTGCGGTCGCTGGCGGAGATGTACCGAGAGGATATTTTATTAAAATAGGATTCGTAAGATAGGGATAAAAACATTATTTTTTGTTCGGACGCAACCGAGTCAGTGACGACCGAGTAAAAAATGCGAGGCATCGTCAAGACCTGTACAAGGGCGAGTTCCAGCCTTGACAAACCCGACTGATTGGCGTAAAATCATAATACTGTCAGGATTTGCGCGGCTGAGTTTGTGGATGCCGTGGAAGAAATCCGGCGTTTGATTTTAGAACATCAAACAATAAGAAATAAAACAGGCGAAGAGAGGAATCAGTAAACTTTGACACACGTCCAGAGAGAAAGCCGTATGGTGCGAGGCTTTTGTGTCCCTGAAAGTTGAACCGGCCCTGGAGCTGTGCATGAAAATGCAACGTATTTCCGGCGTTAACGGAAGTTAAGTGAGCCAGAATCGGAACGAAATTCTGGTTAAGCAGGGTGGTACCGCCGAAGTTAAGCCATTCGGTCCCTTTGATCGCAGCGATCAGCAGGGATCGGATGGCTTTTTTATTTCTATGAAATACAAAACAACAATAAAATGTTTTTAACAAGGAGAAATGACATGGCAAAGGAAAAGAAAATGGTAGAAGCCATCACATCGATGGATGAAGATTTCGCCCAGTGGTATACGGACATCGTAAAGAAAGCAGAGCTTTCTGATTACTCTAGTGTAAAGGGCTGCATGATTATCAAACCGGCCGGATATGCGATCTGGGAGAATATCCGCAATGAACTGGACAAGCGCTTTAAGGCAACCGGCGTAGAGAACGTATATCTGCCTATGTTTATTCCGGAAAGTCTTCTGGAAAAAGAGAAAGATCACGTAGAAGGTTTCGCACCGGAAGTAGCGTGGGTGACACAGGGCGGTTTAGAGCCGTTACAGGAGAGAATGTGTGTACGTCCGACTTCCGAGACTCTGTTCTGCGATTTTTATGCACATGACGTACATTCTTACCGCGATCTGCCGAGAAACTACAACCAGTGGGCTTCGGTTGTACGTTGGGAAAAGACCACCCGTCCGTTCCTGCGTTCCAGAGAGTTCTTATGGCAGGAAGGTCATACCGCTCATGCAACCGCTGAGGAAGCACAGGAGCGTACCGAGATGATGTTAAATGTATACGCGGATCTGTGCGAGGACTTCCTGGCAATTCCGGTTATCCGCGGACGCAAGACCGACAAGGAGAAATTTGCCGGTGCAGAGGCAACCTACACGATCGAGTCCCTGATGCACGATGGCAAGGCACTGCAGTCCGGCACCAGCCACAACTTCGGCGATGGATTTGCAAAGGCATTTAACATCCAGTATCTGGATAAGGATAATAAATTAAAATACGTTCATCAGACTTCCTGGGGTATGACAACCCGTATGGTAGGCGCGATCATCATGGTTCATGGTGACAATAATGGTCTGGTTCTGCCGCCGAAGGTAGCTCCGACCCAGGTTATGATCGTTCCGATTCAGCAGGCAAAAGAGGGTGTTCTGGACAAGGCATTTGAGGTAAAAGAGGTTCTGTCCAACTTCCGTGTCAAAGTGGATGATTCCGACAAATCTCCGGGATGGAAGTTCAGCGAGTCCGAGATGCGCGGTATTCCGGTACGTGTCGAGATCGGACCGAGAGATATTGCTGAAAATCAGGCAGTTCTGGTTCGCCGTGATACGCATGAGAAGATTACGGTATCTCTGGATGAGATCGCAGCAAAGGTTGGCGAGCTTCTGGAGACGATTCACCACGATATGTTTGAGCGTGCAAAAGCACACAGAGATTCCCATACTTATGTAGCGACAACACTGGATGAGATGAAGGAGATCGCAGAAAATAAGCCAGGCTTCATCAAGGCAATGTGGTGCGGCAATCAGGAGTGCGAGGATAAACTGAAAGAAGTAGTCGGCGTAACCTCCCGCTGCATCCCGTTCAATCAGGAACATCTGGCTGACACCTGCGTATGCTGCGGCAAGCCGGCAACGAAGATGGTTTATTGGGGTAAGGCATATTAATATGATTCCAAAACGGATAGAAATGCCGGTCCAGGTCGAGGAAATCCTGGGAAAGCTGCGAGAACATGGTTACGAGGCATTTGCAGTCGGCGGCTGTGTCCGCGATGCGATCCTGGGGCGGATTCCCGGTGACTGGGATATCACGACCTCGGCGCACCCGGAGGAGGTGAAGCAGGTGTTCGGTCACACGATCGACACCGGGCTTCAGCACGGTACGGTCACGGTCATGCGTGATCATATCGGATATGAAATAACCACCTACCGGATTGACGGTGAATATGAGGATGGACGCCACCCGAAGGAAGTCGTATTTACTGCCGAACTGCGTGAGGACTTGAGACGGCGTGATTTCACGATCAATGCGATGGCATACAGCCACGAAACGGGAATTGTCGATATTTTCGGCGGGGCGGAGGATCTGGCAGCGCGCCGGATCCGTTGCGTCGGGGATGCGGGAGAACGGTTTACGGAAGATGCGCTCCGGATCCTGCGTGCCGTCCGCTTTTCGGCCCAGCTGGGATTTTCGATAGAGAAAAAGACCTGGCAGGCGCTCTGTGAGCTGGCGCCCTCCCTTGTCCATGTGAGCAAGGAACGGGTGCAGGTGGAGTTGACAAAAACACTCCTGTCCGACCGCCCGGAATTTATCTGGAAAACGGAGGCGGCAGGACTGGCACCGTACATTTCAAAGACATTTCCGGAGGTATTTGCGGCGTGGAAAAAGCAGAAAAGCTGTGCAAAGCAGAGGTTGGAAGAGAAGGTATATTCGAAGGATGTGCCAGCTGCTGACAAGGATGCGATCAAAACGGAAACGGTAGCGCAGCAGGGGCACATGTTCGTGAAACATGAATGTGAGACAGACATGGCGGGGGAAATTTCTGCTGCTGCGGCACATCTGCCAGCAGAAAAAGCCTTGCGCTGGTCGTATTTTCTTGCCCCGGCGGGCGAGGGAACTTGTGTCCGGGTTCTGAGAGAACTCAAGATGGACAACGACACGATCGATAAGGCGAAGATTCTGAGCCGTTTTGCATTCATGCAGATGGAACCGGAGGAAAGCGCTGTCCGCCACGCGATGAGTGCGATGGAAGATACGGTCTTTGACTGGCTGCTTCTCCTTCAGGAAGTTCTGATGCCGGAGCGCATGGATGCAGTGGAAATGGTTCGCTCACTTGCAAGTCAGATCCGGGAGCGCGGTGACTGTATCCGTCTTAAAACTCTGGCGGTAACCGGAAAAGACTTGATTCAGGCAGGCATCCAGCCGGGACCGGCGCTTGGAAAAACGCTGCATCTTCTCTTTGAAAAGGTGCTGGAGAATCCGGCTTGGAACGAGAAAGAGCGGCTTCTGGCTGAGGTGGAAGTGTTGAAACAATCGCAGAATGCGGGAACCAGTAAAGCATAAGAAGATTAATAAATAAAAAGAGAAAAGAGGCAAAATCGTTTGGAACCGGCAGGACAAGCCGGACAAACGATTTTGTCTCTTTTTCTTTTGCTTTTTTAACAACAATATTTTCAATCAGAGGATGATTAAAAGAGTTATCCCAATTTCTTATACTCCCTGAAAAACAGCGCTGCCGTCGTCGCCACCGCAATCGTATCTGCCACCGGTTCTGCCACGAACACGCCGAATACCGGATTTGAAACGAAATGAGGCAGGATAAAGATCAGCGGAATCAAAAGCAGCACTTTCCGGAGCAATGCCAGAAAGACGGATGTTTTCGCATTTCCAAGGGCAATAAAAGTCTGCTGGCAGGCGAGCTGGACGGCAAAGAGCAGGGAAGCTGCCATATAGATCCGGAGCGCCCAGATGGTATAGCTGGCAAGGTCTGCGTCGCTGGTAAAGATGGAAATAAAAATCTGTGGAACCAGCATACATAAGAGCCAGAGCAAGGTGGAATAGCAGGCTGCCGAGCGCAGAAGCAGGTGAAACGCTTTTTTCACACGGTCGATATTTTTTGCTCCATAGTTAAAGCTGATGATCGGCTGCGCGCCCTGTGAGAGCCCCTGCAGTGGCAGCATGGAAAACTGCATGACGCTGGAAAGAATCGTCATCGCGCCGACCGCGGTATCGCCGCCATATTTCAACAGGCTGGTGTTAAAGCTGATGGACAGTGCACTTTCTGTAAACTGCATGATAAACGGCGCCAGTCCGAGCGCCAGGCATGGCAGGATAAATTTCTTCTGCGGGCGCAGGTTGCGGAGCCGTATCCGCAGGGTACTATGCGTTCCGGTCAGAAAACGCAGAATCCAGATACAGGAAATACCCTGTGAAAGGATGGTTGCAAGTGCCGCACCTCGCACATCCAGATGCAGTCCGAAGATAAAGATCGGATCGAGGATGATGTTGCAGAGAGCGCCGATGGCAACGGTAATCATGCCGGTTTTGGCATAACCCTGTGCGTTGATAAAGGCATTGAGTCCGAGCGCCATCTGGACGAAGAAAGTGCCGCAGACGTAGATTTTCATGTAGTTCCAGGCGTAGAGAATCGTCTTCTCACTGGCGCCGAACATCAGGAGGATCGGGCGCCCAAAGCCAAGAAACAGGGCGGTCAGGACGAGCGAAATGACGGTCAGCATGAAGGTACAGTTGCCGAGTACCTTTTCTGCGGAATCCTTGTCGCCTTTTCCCATCAGGATCGACGCCTGCGGGGCACCGCCCATGGCGGCGAGCGCGGCAAAAGCGGAAATGCACATGATAATTGGCATTGTGACGCCGACGCCGGTCAGGGCGCTGGGACCGATGTCCGGAATATGGCCGATGTACATGCGGTCAACCATGTTATAGAGAACGTTGATGATCTGTGCGGCAATTGCTGGGAGCGCCAGTTTAAAAAGAAGTGCCCCGATCGGCGCACTGCCGAGATCAGCTTCACGGGATGATGCTGCGCCTGAATGCGGGCGCGTATTTTCATCGTTGGAACGATGAGCGGATTGTATGGACAAAGAGAGCCCTCCTTTTCATTTACAGTAAAATATATTATTTGATTTTTTGCCTGATTGTTGGGACAAATAGCCAGAACGCTTTTTTATCCCAACGTGAATCATTGTAACATACCGTCAAAATGATGGCAATGAACAGAATTTCGTAATCACTCCACATTGGCGATTTTGTGTGATAGTTTGTGCACTGTGTTTCAAATCTGCGATATTTATGCATAAGCATATTTGTAAGCCCCCTCTCATAGGTTAGGAGTAGCAGGCTGGGTGTCTGATGTGCATATTTGCATAATCGTGTGAATGTTGCAATTAACATAGCTGTCAGCAGCTGTGGCCCGGCGTGAAAATGTGCTGTCCACATTCTTTTGGGAAATGGAAAGGCGGGCAGCCGGATAGAGGCAGGAGGGGGAAGTTGTGAACGAGAGAACAACCGAGGTGCTGGAACAGTATGAACTGGAAGTGCAGTCGAAGCGCCGTGGAAGAGGCGCGTGGATCTGCGAGACGAGTCAGGGGTTAAAACTCCTCCGGGAATATAAGGGGACCGTCAAACGTCTTGAATTTGAAGAACAAATCATGAATGTTCTGCAAAATCAGAAAACATGCCGGACCGATCAGTATATGCGGAACCGGGAGGGCGAGCTTTTGTCGGTGGCGGAGGATGGAACGCGGTGTGTTGTGAAGGAATGGTTTTCCGGGCGCGAGTGCAGTGTGCAGAGCGAGGCGGAGGTAGTCCGGGCGGTCGGGCAGATCGCGAAACTGCACCGGACATTGCGCGGCATTGCGATCGATGAGTCGTGGAATCTGGGGTCAATTCTCACGCGTCCGGCGGTGGCGGAGATGGAGCGCCACAACCGGGAACTTGTCCGTACGCGGAATTATATCCGGAAAAAACGGCGTAAATCGGATTTTGAGAGGGCAGTCAGCGGAAGCTTTGCCATCTTTTATGAGCAGGCGCAGGAAGCAGCAGGCGGGCTGAAAGCGCAGATCGAGCGGAACGGCGAGCCGGAAAACTACCTGTGTCACGGGGATCTGAACCAGCACCATATTTTATTGGCAGAAGAAAATGAGATGGCGGTAATTGAATTTAACCGGATGCACCGGGGCGTCCAGGTCGAAGACCTGTATCATTTTACGCGCAAAATATTGGAAAAGCATGGCTGGGATTTGCGTCTGGGGATGCGGCTGCTGGAGACGTATGATCGTATTCTGCCGTTGAATGCACAGGAGCGGACATACCTCTATTACCTGTTTTTATATCCGGAAAAATACTGGAAACAGTTAAATTTTTATTATAATGCAGGCAAGGCGTGGATTCCAGTCCGCAGCATCGAAAAACTGCAGAAGCTGGAAGAACAGCAGACGGCGCGGAACCTCTTTCTTGAGGCAATCCGATAAGAAATGTTGATTTACATATGCATATAAATTCTTTGGTTAAGCGTATTCGATATATCATGGAGAAACTTTGAAAAACGAAAAAATAAAGACAAAGAATAGTAACCGAAATTCTCTTTATTTTTCAGAATAATTATACTATAATGGAGAAAAAGAAAGTCATCCTAGAAGAAAGCAGGGGGTAAGTGAATCATGAAGGATTACATGACGATTTACAAAGAATGGCTGGAAAATCCATACTTTGACGAGGCAACGAAAGAGGAATTGCGCGCCATTGAGGGCGATGAAAATGAGATTAAAGAGCGTTTCTATATGGATTTGGAGTTTGGTACGGCAGGACTGCGCGGCATCATCGGTGCAGGTATTAACCGGATGAATATCTACACCGTCCGCCGTGCGACCCAGGGACTGGCAAATTACATCATCAAGCAGGGCGGCGCGGCAAAAGGCGTGGCGATCGCATTTGACTCCCGTCATATGTCCCCGGAATTTGCCGAGGAAGCAGCGCTGACACTGGCGGCAAATGGCATCAAGGCGTACCGGTTCGAGACGCTGCGCCCGACGCCGGAGCTTTCCTTTGCCGTCCGCGAGCTTGGCTGCATCGCCGGCATCAACATCACTGCCAGCCACAACCCGCCGGAGTACAACGGCTACAAGGTTTACTGGGAGGACGGCGCACAGTTTACACCGCCGCATGACAAGGGTGTGACTGAGGAAGTTATGGCGATCACCGATCTTTCCACCGTTAAGACGATGGGAGTACAAGAGGCAAAGGCAAAAGGACTCTACGAGATCATCGGTGCAGCGATCGACGACAAATATATTGCACAGGTCAAGGCACAGGTAGTCAATCAGGGCGCGATTGACCGCATGCAGGATCAGATCACGATCGTGTATACACCGCTTCACGGCACGGGCAATATCCCGGCACGCCGTGTGATGAAAGAGCTTGGATTTACCCATGTATATGTGGTTCCGCAGCAGGAGCTTCCAGACGGCGATTTCCCGACCGTCAGCTATCCGAACCCGGAGGCAAAGGAAGCATTTGAATTGGGACTGGCTCTGGCAAAAGAGAAAAATGCAGACCTCGTTCTGGCAACCGATCCGGATGCCGATCGTCTGGGCGTGTATGTCAAAGATACCAAGTCCGGCGAATACATTCCGCTGACCGGCAATATGTCCGGCTCCCTGCTCTGCGAGTATGTGCTCAGCCAGAAACAGGCGAGCGGCAAGATTCCGGCAGATGGACAGGTTGTTAAATCCATCGTTACGACGAATCTGGTAGATGCAGTTGCGAAGAATTACGGCGCAGAGCTCATCGAGGTTCTGACCGGATTTAAGTGGATCGGCAAACAGGTTCTCAAAAATGAGCAGGAAGGCAAAGGAACCTATCTGTTTGGCATGGAAGAGAGCTATGGCTGCCTGATCGGTACATACGCACGCGATAAAGATGCCATTTCCGCAACCGCAGCACTCTGCGAGGCGGCTGCTTATTACAAGGAAAAAGGCATGACGCTGTGGGATGCGATGGTCGAGATGTACGAGAAATACGGCTATTATAAAGATGAAGTGAAGTCCATCGGCTTAAAGGGCATCGAGGGACTGGCAAAAATTCAGGAGATCATGGAATATTTCCGCGCCCACACACCGTCCGATTTTGCCGGACATAAAGTGCTGGCTGTCCGCGATTACAAGGCAGATACCGTCAAGGATCTGGCAACCGGCGAGGTAAAACCGACCGGACTTCCATCCTCCAATGTTCTCTACTACGAACTGGAAGACAACGCATGGCTCTGCGTCCGCCCGTCTGGAACCGAGCCGAAGATCAAGTTCTACTACGGCGTGAAAGGTACCTCCCTGGAAGACGCGGCAGCGAAATCAGAGAAGGTAGGCGAGTCTGTGATGACGATTGTCAATGGACTGCTGTAGAAAAATAAAAAGAAGATATGAAATAAGTTCCTAAAAGAAATAGGACCATTCGTTCATGCGAAAGGTCCTATTTTTGTGCTATTTTGTTCTTTTAATTCTTTCAACGCCGCTGCAAATTTCGACGAAACCGCAGTAGGATTTCCTCTCAGCAGCCCGCGGCGGTAGAAGGCATGGAGCTTTTTAGCCGGGCGCAGGGACTGGCGGCGGTGTTTGAGTTCTTCTAACCGGGTGCTCAGGCGGGTGAGGCGGTTGTCGAAGGCGATGCGGGCATCGACTTCGGTGCGGACTTCGGCAATGCGCTCGTTGACGCGCTGTTTGGCAGCTTCGATGCGTTCTGCGTTTTCTGCTTTGGCAGCTTCGATGCGGGAGGTGGTTTCTTCTCGAACATCGGACAGGCGTTTTTCGGCGAGTGCCTTGGTCTCAGCCAGGCGCTCTTTGTGTTCGGTGGCAGCCGCCTGCAGCTGTCTGGCAGTCTCGGCGCGTGCGGTTGCCAGGCGTTCTTCGGCGTCACTGCGGACGGCGGCAAGTCTGCGGGCGGCTTCTGCCTGGGCGGCTGCCAGTTTTTCGGCTGTTTCTTCACGGGTCAGGGCGCCGCGCTCAATGGCTTCCTCACGCAGCAGCTCGATCTTGGACTGGAGCTCTTCGATATCGGCTTTGAGCTTCGTCATAGCTTCCAGCGTATGACCCAGAGCCAGGGCTGCCTTGATGGATTCGTAAGCATCGGCGGTGAAAAGAACGCTGATGACGAAATCGCAGATGAGCAGGATAACCGGAGGAACCGCAAGCACAGTGCGGGCGATCGGATCATGGATGACATCGGTCATAAAGATGGTTAAAAATCCCCACGCGATCGAGGAACTCAGGCAGATATAGCCGTGCAGCTGGAACGGCTGGCTGCTGTAATCCCAGTAGCGGACCTTGAATAGGCGTTCCATGACGGCGCCGGTGACATATTCAAGCGCCGTGGCGGCGATAAAACCGGAAATATAGACGAGCGGCAGGCTGTCCCGCACCGGCAGGGACACCCAGAGCATCATCACCGCGCCGGAACCGTAGAGCGGCAGCATCGGAAGCCGCAGAAATCCGCGGTTGACGAGCCGTTTCTGTTTCAGGGAAACATAAGTCGATTCGAAAATCCACCCTAAAAAGCAGTATACATAGAAAAAAGCTAGCCATTGGTACCAGGTATAGGTATACATAAAACCTCCTTTAGAAAATCAAGTCATTTTCTCATTGGTTGAAAAACGTATCTAAAATGAAGTTGTTTCTTATCTTACTATATAAATCTAGAAAAGTTCAAGGCATCTGGGTAAAAAAAGATAATTCCAAAATCTCCGCTTGCCACAAAAGCACGCTTCGTGTACAATAAATCGAAGTCGGCTTTGCCACAGACAGCAGGCAGACGTACAGAAAGCAAATCTTATATGAAGTGGAGTTGTTTTCCAGGATAAAATTTGCAGAAAAACAAAGAACAATTCAACAAATACAAACAATTTACAATAAAAAGAAAAATAGGAGAGGTACACACGTGAGTATACTGAATGTAGAACATTTAAGCCACGGTTTTGGTGACCGGGCGATTTTTCAGGATGTTTCGTTCCGCCTGTTAAAGGGTGAGCACATCGGTCTGATCGGTGCGAACGGCGAGGGTAAATCGACGTTTATGAATATTATTACCGGGCATATGCAGCCGGACGAGGGAAAAGTAGAGTGGTCAAAGCGGGTGCGCGTCGGCTATCTGGATCAGCACACGGTGCTGGAAAAAGGCATGACGATCCGCGAGGTTTTGAAGAGCGCATTTTCCTTCCTGTTTGAGCTGGAAGTGCAGATGAATGAAATCTGCGACCATCTGGGCGAGGCATCGGAGGATGAGATGAACGTGATGATGGAAGAGCTGGGAACGATCCAGGATCTTCTGATGAACCACGATTTTTATTCCATCGATGCGAAGGTGGAGGAAGTCGGACGTGCGCTGGGGCTGACCGACATCGGTCTGGACCGCGATGTAACGGATTTGAGCGGCGGACAGAGAACGAAGGTACTGCTCGGGAAATTGCTTCTGGAAAAGCCAGATATCTTGTTGTTGGACGAGCCGACGAACTATCTGGATGTGCAGCACATCGAGTGGCTGAAACGGTATTTGCAGGAATATGAAAATGCGTTCATCCTGATTTCACACGATGTTCCGTTCTTAAATAGCGTAGTAAATATCATTTATCATATGGAAAATCAGCGGCTTGACCGCTATGTGGGCGATTACGACAAGTTTCTCGAGGTGCACGAGGCGAAGAAAGCGCAGCTCGAGGCAGCGTATAAGCGTCAGCAGCAGGAGATCGCGCAGCTGCAGGATTTTGTGGCACGCAATAAAGCGCGTGTTTCCACGCGAAATATGGCGATGTCCCGCCAGAAAAAGCTGGATAAAATGGATGTGATCGAACTGGCGAAGGAAAAACCGAAGCCAGAGTTCAACTTCCTGGAGGCGAGAGCCTCCGGAAAATGTATTTTTGAGACGGAGGATCTGGTGATCGGTTACGACGAGCCCCTGTCCCGTCCGCTGAACCTCTATATGGAGCGCGGCGAGAAGATTGCGATGGTCGGTGCCAACGGAATTGGAAAGACGACGCTTTTAAAGAGTATTTTAGGTTTGATTCCAGCAGTGTCCGGCAAGGTGACGCTGGGCGATTATCTCTCCATCGGCTATTTCGAACAGGAGATGGCGCCGGGCAATACGACGACCTGCATCGATGAGATCTGGAAAGAATTTCCGTCCTACACCCAGTACCAGGTGCGTTCCGCACTGGCAAAATGCGGTCTGACGACCCAGCACATCGAGAGCCAGGTGCGCGTGCTCAGCGGTGGCGAGCAGGCAAAAGTGCGCCTGTGTAAGCTGATCAACCGCGAGACGAACCTTCTGCTTCTCGACGAGCCGACGAACCATCTGGACGTTGAGGCGAAGGAGGAGTTAAAGCGTGCGCTGGCGGCGTACAAAGGAAATATCCTTCTGATCTGCCATGAACCGGATTTCTATGAGGGATTCGCAACGAAGGTCTGGGACTGCAGTGAGTGGAGTCTGAAAATATAAGAAAAAATGTTTTTGAGCGTACCCCAACATTCAGTATAGAGCCCTTTTTTTAGGTGTCTGGCGCTGACAAAAAACAGGAACGCCATCGGCTGAGAGTCCGACGGCGTTCCTGTTTTTCTTAAATTGGGAATGGTAGGTATATATAAAAAAGAAATTGGCTTAGGGGGGCCGGACGATTTGTATCGTCCGGTATGAGTATGAAAAAGCTTTTTTATTTCAAGTAACACTTGAAACAAAGGCCTGTTACCCTTTCGGATAACATACTTGTATTATAGGAGAAACTTGTGACTAAAATATGTCCCTTTCATAAAAAAAATATAAAGTCCATAAAAAAATAAAAACCTCTTTCAAAAGAATCGAAAGTTGTATATAATAGTAAGTGGTATAGTCCGCTCTAAAACAATGCGCGGGCTGGATGCAGCGAAAAAAGCTGAAATAAAGAAGATAAAATACAATGAAACTCATAGATTTATGTACTCAAGAGTGCATATTCAGAGCAGGAGGAAAACAACTATGTTGATGTCCAATGATATTGGTATCGATCTGGGTACAGCCAGCATCCTTGTATATATCAAGGGAAAAGGCGTCGTACTGAAAGAGCCGTCCGTAGTGGCGATCGATCGGGATACGAATAAGATCATGGCGATCGGCGAGGAAGCCCGCCTGATGATCGGCAGAACCCCTGGCAATATCGTAGCGGTCCGTCCGTTGCGCCAGGGGGTTATTTCAGATTATACAGTGACAGAGAAGATGATGAAATATTTCATCAACAAGGCAGTCGGCAAGAAGACACTCCGCAAGCCGCGTATCAGCGTCTGCATCCCGAGCGGTGCGACCGAGGTAGAGCGCAAGGCGGTTGAGGATGCGACTTACCAGGCTGGCGCACGCGAGGTTTCGATCATCGAGGAGCCGGTAGCAGCTGCGATCGGCGCTGGTATCGATATTTCCAAGGCGTGCGGCAACATGATCGTAGATATTGGTGGTGGTACGGCAGATATCGCCGTTATTTCTCTGGGCGGTACCGTAGTCAGCACTTCTATTAAAGTGGCTGGTGATGACTTCGACGAGGCACTGGTCCGTTACATGAGAAAGAAACACAATCTTTTGATCGGTGAGAGAACCGCTGAGGAGATCAAGATAAATATCGGTGCGGCATACCGCCGTCCGGAGGTAATCACGATGGAAGTGCGCGGACGAAATCTGGTTACCGGACTTCCGAAGACGATCGTTGTCACATCCGACGAGACGCTGGAAGCGCTGCGCGAGCCGGCACTCCAGATCGTAGATGCCGTTCACAACGTACTCGAGCGGACGCCGCCGGAATTGGCAGCCGACATTTTTGACCGTGGTATCGTACTGACAGGCGGCGGCGCACTGTTAAGCGGTCTGGATGCCCTGATCGAGGAGAAAACTGGCATTTCCACGATGATCGCAGAGGATCCGCTGACCGCAGTTGCGATCGGAACTGGTAAGTTTATCGAGTTCGCACACGGTGAGAAGAAAAACTACGATTAAAGAGAACCGCCGGAAGGCGGATAGCATAAAAATATGGCAGCAGTTAAAGGATATATTGAAAAAATAAAATACCGCAATGAGGACAATGGCTATACGGTTCTCTCTATCAGCGGCTTGGACGACGGGGAGGAATATGTGCTGGTTGGCACTTTTTCCTACATCGCAGAGGGCGAGATGATCGAGGCGAGCGGGCGTATGACCGAGCATCCGATTTACGGGGAACAGATGGCGGTGGAAAGCTATGAGCTGAAAGCGCCTGAGGATACTGTTTCCATGGAACGATATTTAGGCTCCGGCACCATCAAAGGCGTCGGGGCTGCTTTAGCTTCCAGGATTGTTAAAAAATTTAAGGCGGATACATTCCGCATCATGGAAGAAGAGCCGGAACGCCTCGCGGAGGTCAAGGGAATCAGTGAAAAAATGGCGATGTCCATCGGTGAACAGGTCGAGGAAAAGCGCGATATGCGCCAGGCGATGATGTTTCTGCAAAATTATGGCATTTCCATCAATCTGGCGGTTAAAATCTACCAGGAATACGGTCCGGCAATGTACACGATTCTCCAGAACAATCCGTATAAGCTGGCGGACGATATTCCGGGCGTCGGTTTTAAGATGGCAGACGAGATCGCGGCGAAGATAGGAATCGTGGCAGATTCGGATTTCCGCATCAAGAGCGGCATCCTGTATACACTCTATCAGGCGACGGCGAACGGGCACACATACCTGCCGGAGGACGAGCTGGCGGATCGGGCGGCAAAGCTTCTACAGGTTGAGATTTCCGAGATTGACAAGCATCTGATGGATATGCAGATGGATAAACGGCTGGTGATCCGGGAGAGGAAAAAGCAGAAAACAGCAGAAATGGATGTTTTTGTTCAGGCGGAATCGGCAGTGTCGGGGCAGATGCAGCCGCAGCCAGATGTTTTGGGTGAACCGAATGCATCAAATGTATCAAATATAGCAAACGCCCCGGAACGCGCCGTTTATGCATCACACTACTATTATACCGAGCTAAACACCGCCCGCATGCTGCACGACTTAAACATCACTGGTTCCGAATCGGAAGAACAGATTCGGAAAAGTCTGGCAGTCATCCAGAAAGAGGAACAGATCGAGCTGGATGAACTGCAGATCCGCGCGGTGATTGAGGCGGTCAACTGCGGACTTTTGGTAATCACGGGCGGTCCGGGTACCGGAAAAACGACGACGATCAACACGATCATCCGGTATTTTGAAAAGGGAGACATGGATATCCTTCTGGCAGCCCCGACCGGACGCGCAGCAAAAAGGATGACCGAGGCGACAGGCTATGAGGCGAAGACGATTCACCGCCTGTTAGAGCTGACGGGAATGCCAGAGGAGGATGAGAAGAGCCGGACGACTTCGATGCATTTTGAGCGGAACGAGGACAATCCGCTGGAAGCTGATGTCATCATTATCGATGAAATGTCGATGGTGGATATCAATCTGATGCATTCGCTGCTCCGGGCGGTCAATGTCGGCACACGTCTGATTCTGGTAGGTGATGTGGATCAGCTTCCGAGCGTCGGACCGGGCAATGTCCTGCGTGATATCATCGAGTCAGAGTGTTTCCATGTGGTAAAGCTAACCCGGATTTTCCGGCAGGCGGCGCAGAGCGATATTATCGTCAACGCCCACCGCATCAACGCCGGAGAGCGCATTCCGATCGGAAAGTCAAGCAGAGATTTCCTCTTTATAAAGCGTGATGATCCGAATGCGATCATCAATGCAATGATCACGCTGGTACGTGAAAAACTGCCGAATTACGTCCATGCCGATTTGTTTGAGGTACAGGTCATGACGCCGATGCGGAAGGGAGTGCTGGGATCGATACGGTTAAATTCCATTTTGCAGGAATTTTTAAATCCGCCATCGGCAGAAAAGGCGGAAAAAGAGTATGGCGAGACGACGTTTCGTGTGGGCGACAAGGTCATGCAGATCAAGAACAATTACCAGATTGAGTGGACTTCCTACAACCGCAGCGGCATCCCGGTGGACAAGGGAGCCGGCGTGTTCAACGGGGATCTTGGGCGCATCCGCGAGATCAATACCTTTGCGGAGCTGGTAACCGTGGAGTATGATGAGGGAAAACGTGTCGAGTACAGCTTCAAGCAGCTGGAGGAGCTGGAACTGGCATATGCGATCACGATCCACAAGTCGCAGGGAAGCGAGTATCCGGCGGTCGTGATTCCGGTTTGGAGCGGACCGCAGATGCTGATGACGCGGAATCTGATTTACACGGCGGTTACAAGGGCAAGAGCCTGTGTCTGCCTGGTCGGTGTCCCGTATGTGTTTCAGCAGATGGTGGACAATGCGATGGAACAGAAGCGCTATTCGGGACTGCGCGACCGCATTGAAGAAATTATGGAGACATTGTGATAAAAAATATAAAATGGAATCAATTCCCCCGCGCCGCTCTGGATGCGCTATATCCAAGGCGCTGCCCGGTCTGCGGGGAGATCGTGACGCCGAAGGGCAGGCTTATCTGTCCTTCGTGTCTTTTGAGGCTTTCGCCTGTCAAATCGCCGGTTTGTCAGAAATGTGGAAAAGAAGTTTGGAGTGAAGAAATCGAATATTGTCCAGACTGTGTGAAACATCGCCGGTCATTTGCGCGTGGGATGGCACTCTTTAACTATACGGAGGAAGCTGCGCGCTCGATGGCAGCGGTTAAATATAAAAATAAGAGGGAATATCTCGATTTTTATGCCGAAGCTGCAGCGGAAAAGCTGAGGCAGTATGAAAATCGGGAGGAGTGGCAGTTTGACGGTCTGGTTCCCGTTCCGGTCCACCCGGCGCGGAAACGGAAACGCGGTTTCAATCAGGCGGAGGTTCTGGCAAAGCGGATGGGCGAGCGGCTGGAAATGCCGGTGTGCCCGGAATTTTTATATCGGATACGAAATACAGAACCCCTGAAAGAGCTGAATCCAGATGAACGGCTCCGGAATTTACAACAGGCGTTTCAGGCAGATGCGGAGGCAATCCGGGCAAGTGGTGTGCAAAACGTGCTTCTCGTGGATGATATTTATACGACCGGAAGCACGGCGGAAGCGTGTACCCGGGCGCTTCTGTCTGCGGGGATCGAAAAAGTCTGTTTTTTTGCCGTTTGTATTGGACAAGGACGCTAAAGTGGGATATGATAGAGAAGATAGGCAGAGGGAAGCCTTATAAGTGGAAATACTCCGGCATTTCTGGATGAAAAGAATAGTAGAAAGCATTTGAATCTAAAAGTTTGCGGGAGAGGCAAAAAGAGGTTCAGGAGACGGAAGGAATGCGGGGGAGATTTCAAGTAAGAAAGAAAAGGAGTAAAAAGAATGCAGGAATTTGAATATCGCCTGGAAAAGGAAGATTATAAAAACTGGATTCACTGGAACGTGCTTAAGCATGAGTCCAAGAAAATGAAGATGGTGTCGGCACTCTTATATGTCGCATTTTTAGCTCTCTTTCTGGGAAAAAATGTGATGCAGGCAAAGGGCAATCTGGTTCTTCTTGTACCGTCCATCGTGATAGCAGTGCTGGTCGGCATCGGCATGTTTTACATGATTTCAAACCAGAACCAGGAGCGGATGATCTGGAAACGGAGCGGACTTAAAAATTTGGAAAAGACGGGCAATTTCCCAGTCGTACATCTGACGCTGGATGAGAAGACACTGACCATGACGGTTGCGGCACAGGAGATGACCAAGACTTACAGCTACAGCGACATTGAGCAGATGGTTGAGATTGAGCGGATGTATCTGCTTGAGACGAACGAGAAAACCTGGCAGTTTATCGCCAAGTCGGCATTTTCCAGCGAGGAAGAGCAAAAGCGGTTTGAGACATTCATGAATGAAAAGCTTGCGGATGCCAAGGAAAACCCGGAAGAATATCCATCCGTGACAAAAAATCCGGAAAATGCGGAGAACCAGGAGGGCGGCGCCCTGCATCAGAACGCCGCGCTTGAGGATGATGTTGTGGAAGCTGATGAGCCGGAGATCACCCGCGTGGATACAAGCCATATGGGTAAGATTGGAAAAATGGCGCATTTTATCGGAAGCCAGGCGGCGGATGAGGAAGAAACCGATGAGTAAACGTTTCTGATTGTTTTATAGCATCATTGTAAGTCCTGATAATGTGAAATACGAGGCGCGGGCAGAATCTGGTTCCAGCCTGCACTAAGTGAAAACGATATCTATAATATAAAAGAGGCGGCGAATGTCGGCAAGTTATTGCTTGACGCGCCGCTTCTTTTATGATATAGTAGACGGGCGAATGGAAGAACATAGGTCTTTTTTTTATGCTCAAAAACCAGATTTCCGGTTGGAGAGTGGAAAGATCGCATACTAAGAAAAATGGAGGTGGAAGTTGTGCGTACAAGAATTACACTGGCATGCACAGAATGCAAGCAGCGCAATTACAACATGACCAAGGATAAGAAAACTCATCCGGACAGAATGGAAACCAAAAAGTACTGCAGATTCTGTAAGACACACACGTTACACAAAGAGACGAAGTAAGAGTAACTGGTTGGTTCTGCGCGATCGGGCATCTGCCTGAGCGCTTTGGAGGACAAAAATGGGTGATACAGAAAATACCAAAAAAGCTCCTAAAAAGAGTTTCTGGAAAGGTCTAAAAGCTGAGTACAAAAGGATCATCTGGCCTGACAAAGAGACAGTTACGAAGCAGACTGGAGCGGTCATCGCCGTTTCCGTTGCGCTGGGACTTATCATTGCGGCTCTTGACACGGCAATCGTGTTTGGACTGCACTTCGTTATGTAAAGGCAAAGGTGAGAAATATGGCAGAAGCAAATTGGTATGTAGTGCATACTTATTCCGGCTATGAAAACAAAGTAAAGGTTGACATCGAAAAGACGATCGAGAACCGGAACCTTCAGGATCAGATCTTAGAGGTTTCCGTGCCGATGCAGGAAGTTATCGAAGTCAAGAATGGAGCCAATAAACAGGTTGCCAAGAAGATGTTTCCCGGATACGTACTGATCAACATGGTTATGAATGATGATACCTGGTACGTAGTACGCAACACCCGCGGAGTGACCGGGTTTGTTGGTCCGGGCTCCAAACCGGTTCCTTTGACGGAAGAGGAGATGGCCGGTCTCGGATTTAAGGAAACCGGCGTTGTCGTTGACTTTGAGGTCGGCGACACGGTTGTTGTAACGACAGGGGCATGGAAAGATACCGTTGGTGTTATCGAGTCCATCAACGAGGAAAGACAGACCCTGACGATTCGTGTAGAACTGTTTGGCCGTGAGACACCGGTTGAACTGAACTTCACAGAGATCAAGAAGATGATGTAAAGAGGTTCATTTATGAGCCTGTGGGAGGGAAATCCCCGCAATTACCACAATTTATAGGAGGTGCCAACAATGGCAAAGAAAGTTACAGGATATATTAAATTACAGATTCCTGCTGGAAAGGCTACACCAGCTCCGCCAGTAGGTCCGGCTCTTGGACAGCACGGTGTAAACATCGTACAGTTCACGAAAGAGTTCAACGCTAAGACAGCAGACCAGGGCGATATGATCATCCCGGTTGTTATTACTGTATATGCTGACAGAAGCTTCAGCTTCATCACAAAGACTCCGCCGGCTGCCGTTTTGTTAAAGAAAGCTTGCAAGATTAAATCCGGTTCCGCTACACCGAACAAGACTAAGGTAGCTAGCATCTCGAAAGAGGATCTGCAGAAGATCGCAGAATTAAAGATGCCTGACTTAAATGCAGCAAGCCTTGAAGCTGCTATGAGCATGATCGCTGGTACAGCAAGAAGTATGGGTATCACAGTTGCCGAGTAATTTTCGGGATGTTTATCAGTAACGTGGGAGGGAATTCCCCGACAATACCACTAGGAGGTTTTTTATAATGAAAAGAGGAAAAAGATACGTAGAGGCTGCTAAATTAGTAGATCGCGCAAGCCTTTATGAAGCTGCAGATGCCATCTCCATCGTGAAGAAGGCTGCAGGTGCTAAATTCGATGAAACCGTAGAACTTCATATCAGAACTGGTTGTGACGGCCGTCATGCTGATCAGCAGATCCGTGGTGCAGTTGTACTGCCGCACGGAACTGGTAAGACCGTTCGTATCCTTGTATTTGCTAAGGGACCGAAGGCAGAAGAGGCTCAGGCTGCAGGCGCAGATTTCGTAGGCGCTGAGGAGCTGATCCCGAAGATCCAGAACGAGGGATGGTTAGACTTCGACGTAGTAGTAGCTACTCCGGACATGATGGGCGTTGTAGGACGTCTTGGTCGTGTACTTGGACCGAAGGGCTTAATGCCGAACCCGAAGGCTGGTACTGTTACTATGGATGTAACCAAAGCTATCAATGATATCAAAGCCGGTAAGATCGAGTACAGACTTGATAAGACTAACATTATCCACGTGCCAGTAGGTAAAGCTTCCTTCACAGAGGAGCAGTTAGCGGACAACTTCCAGACGCTTATTGACGCTATCCTGAAGGCAAAACCAGCTACCTTAAAGGGCGCTTACTTAAAGAGTGTAACCATGACTTCTACCATGGGCCCGGGCGTTAAGCTGAACGTAGGTAAGCTGATTGGCTAATCAGAAGACGTTATAGAATCAAGAGGATGAGGGACTTTTGGGTCTTTCGTCCTCTTTTTTTCGATTGTCGAAAAAATATAAATAAAGTCAAAAAAACAGTTGACTTTATACTTTAGTAGTGATAAAATATGTTCTGTTGCCGCTGAGAAAGCGGAAACGAAAATTAAAGAGTCAAGACGCACAGGTGATTGTGAAAACTTTCAAAAAGAAAGTGAAAAAGTCCTTGACAAAAATGAATATCCATTATATAATGGTTAAGCACATTTTTGGAGAGATATCGAAGCGGTCATAACGAGGCGGTCTTGAAAACCGTTTGTCCGAAAGGGCGCGTGGGTTCGAATCCCACTCTCTCCGTTTCAAGAACGGTTATTAATTTCATAAGATATAAAAATCAACCTGCAGAAGTACCCAAGAGGTTGAAGGGGCTCCCCTGGAAAGGGAGTAGGTCGTTAGTAGCGGCGCGAGGGTTCAAATCCCTCCTTCTGCGTTCGATGCGAAAGCATCAGGAACCTTGAAAACTGAACAGTATGTAAAACCCTGAAAATTCTAAGAACAAAGGCTTTTGGTTAAGCCTTGAAGTTCAAG
>NZ_QUGF01000011.1:0-99979 GCF_003479275.1 Clostridium sp. AF20-7
ATTCAAGGGCTGAAGGCGGTTTCTATCAACACATTTTGTCCTATAGGTCTAAATATTACATCAGTAAGATTTATAAGTCAAGTTATCTTTATACAAAAAGGCTCCTGCCAGGAGGTATCATACATTTTCGCAAAAATGATACCTTTTAGCAAAAGCCTATTATTCAGCAGAGTCTCAAAACACCCCTCTGCTACGATATTCAAATGATTCATTCATAAGGCTACAAAACACACATCCATTTTTGCTCCTTAATATCCCACAAACCGCAGAAAATCAAGGTTTCCTTGAAAGCAGACAGACGGTTTCAATATTCCCCTGAACTTTGATTTTATACTGCATAGCGAAAGTATGCAATGTATATTCAGGATTGGGGTAGTGTTTTACTTTTTTGATATTTCTTCACATATTTTTTAACTCAAAAATATACTTGTTCTGCCGGGTATTCTGTTCCCATAATATTTCGTAACGTATCGAAATTAGTATTTCTTAAACGCCTTCCAGTTACATTTGTTTGCAAATAAAGTATATAGTCCTGCAAGTTTTGAAAATTTTCATTTTGAACATTAATATCTTTCCGTAAAAAACTTCCTATCGCAGTATTTACAGCTTTGACCTCATAATTTCTCACATTCCAATATGGATGTAATTCTAATTTTTCATATATTTCTTTTAGCATTCCATTCATTGGTTGCGGATCATTAATATGTAAAATCATTAATGAACGTGCAAACAAAATCAAACTTCTTAATTTAGAATTTTCTACATTGTTTTTATTCCCATTTCCAGTTCCACCATTACCTCTTCCTACACCATTGTTATCTTCTATGAAGATACTTCGCTTCTTTGGTACTGGTTTATTCCAACTCTTAAGCATTTTCCTTCCAATTGTCTCTGAAAAAACCGGGAAATATTGGATATCCTTGATTACGTCACAAACTCTAAACATTATGAAAGAATTTTCAATATCACGATTACCCGTTGCATAACTGCTGACAATTTTCCCAGGCAATAATTCTTCAAAAGACTCTACATCAACTTCAAAATCTTTTCCTATACTGATTCTATCCTCTCCATTTTTACAATATTCTTTCTTAAAAATTGCAATCTCATATTCATTCGCTGTTCTCAATCTTTACCCTCCAATCTTATACTATTTTTGAAATAATTTCTTTAAATCTATCCCGATCCCATTAAAATTAGGCTCTAATAATATTGATTCTTTCAAATTTTTCCAAAATGACTTCTTTATACCATCATCAAAAAAGAATTCTCGAATATCCTCATCTAAGTATATGTTTTGCTCTTTACAGTCTATAAATTTGTTCTTACCATCATCAATACATGCTTCTCCTGTAAGAATAAAAGAAAAATTACCTCTTGCCGAACGTAACTGCATTTGTACAACTTGAATATGGCTTTCGCAATCATAAAAAACATCATATTTAAAGTGCTTTTTCTTTTTTAAATTTTTATTATTATCAAAAGGATCTACAATATGTAATTCTGTCAATCTATAGTCTACAGGTAAAATAAAATTATAAATACCACAGCTTCCATATCTAGAACTCTCAACAGGTATAAACATATGCTCAAAACAGAAAAAAATCTTACCATAACTGTCTGTAAAATCTTTAATTTTACAAGTAGTAGAAAGCAACTGACATTTGTCAGAATTATATACTCTTAGCAATCCCACATCCTTATCTGTATTTTCCTTTACATCTGTACAAATATCAGATAATCTATCAACCACTATTCTATTATATTGATTAATGGGTATAAACCTATATGTTTTAAGCATTCCTTTCGTATCAATAAAGTCAGTTAATAAAATACTTAAATTCATATGTATCCTCCCTACACTTTGCCTTTTGCCAAAATGTATATCAACAATTCCGAAAATCTTACCCCTGGGGTAAATCAGTTTCCGCATGTGTCTTCTGCGGAAACTGAAACACACAACCATTTTTGCCACAAATCGGCGCAACCCTTTGATTTACCGGGCTTTTCTCGTCAGAAGAGTGACTGTCTCAACAGTTGTTTCAGTTTCCAAGGGAAGTTCTTTCACTTCCTCACCATCAACAGGCACAGGAAAATTGAATACGATCTTCTTTATCCAACTACCGTCTTTTCTCTTTTCCGGGAACATCTCAATTCGCTCAATAAAGGCTTTCATAAACTCTTTCTGCTCCGCTTCTGTTGCGGAATGGTAGACTTCATCAAATGCCAGTAAGAGCCGATAAATGTTATCGCCAGAGATTTTCTCCTGCTGGATGCTGCGTATCTGTCCTTGCAGTTCGGCAATCTGAACTTCAATTTCCTCTATGATATCATACTGCTCATCATAGCGGCGCTGCAAGTCCAAAATCTTTCTGTCATAGTGGGCATCATTGAGGTCCAAGGTATCCATCTGACGCTCCAAGCGGCTTTTCGTTCCAAAGGCTTGCTTTAGCCGCCCTTGTAGGACAGCAATCTGCTTTTCCATATCTTCTGTATCAACTGCTGTTCCGATTTTCGCCTGAATCGCTTCTACAAACCGTGGATTATTGACCATAGCGGAGATAACCTTCGCCACAAATTTGTTGATTTCCGTCTGCTCAATATTCAGACGGAAGCTGCACTCATGCCCGGTAGGTGTAACCGTATTTTTGCAGTAGTAATAATACCGGGTTTTCTTATCCTTACTGTGCGCCTTGGCGATATTGCCGTACATACTCTTGCCGCAGCATGGGCATTTCAAGATACCGGACAGGATGTGGGCGTGGTCTGGATTATTGACCTTTTCCCGCTTAAAGGAATTGACCTTGCGCTTTTCCTGTGCCAGATACCAATCTTCTTCGGAAATGATAGCTTCGTGCTGTCCTTCATAAACCGGGAACTCCGACTGCTCAACCACGTGCATCTCGTTTCTTGTACCCTGTTTCTTTTCTGTTCTTCGTCTGCCGTAAGCAATCTTTCCCATATAAACAGGATTGTACAATACATTTTTCACAAAATCTCTTGAAAATCCCGGAATGGTATTATTCTGTCTTAGTTTCTTAGTATAACCATTGCGGTTCAGATATTTTGCAACTCCTGCAACACCCTCGTTTGTATGAATATAACGATCATAGATTACTCGGATAACTTCTGCTTCATCTTCGGCAATAACAAGTTCACCATTATCCAGTTTATATCCATAAGGTGCAAATCCGCCGTTCCATTTGCCCTCACGAGCCTTTTGTTCCCGTCCTGCCATTGTTTGTGTGCGGATATTCTCTCGCTCGATTTCTGCCACCGCAGACAGCACAGAGATCATCAGCTTTCCTGCATCCTTGGAGCTGTCAATGCCATCCTCCACGCAGATCAGATTGACACCGAAATCCTGCATGAGTTGCAAAGAGTTCAGAACGTCCGCTGCATTTCTGCCAAATCGGGACAGCTTAAAGACCAACACATAAGAAACATCATCTTTGCCGTCCTGGATGTCATTCAGCATCCGTTGAAACTCCTGCCGCCCTTGAATGTTCTTTCCAGAAAAGCCCTCGTCAGAATACTCCCCGGCAACGATCATATCCTCGTATGCCGCATACTTCCGCAGCTTGTCACGCTGGGCATCCAAGCTGTATCCGTCAACCTGCATCGAGGTGGACACTCTTGTATAAAGATAGCATTTAAGTTGTTTCTTTTTCAGAATCTCCACCTCCCTCATTCCTTCCTTTTACCATAAGTCCCTCGTTGCGGATATAATACTCCAAAAGCCACAGCACATAATCCGGTGCATGGCGGTTGTCCAATTCCCATTCAGTCATAGTCCGGTAAGGAATATGGACGAGCTTGCAAAAATCTTTCCGATTCAGTCCTGTGCTTTCCCGCAACTTTATAATTCTGTTTTTACAATCCATCCGTCTTTTCTCCACAAAAGCAAAAAATACACATTGCGTAATCATTATAGCATAGCCATAGTGAATACGCAACGTGTAAATTGCAAATTTTACGCAGCCTTATCCGTCAGAAGCTGCGCTTGATTACTTTCCTCGGAATACTCCACTTCCTGCGGAGCGTCCTGTTCCAATTTATCCAAAACCTGATGTCCATATTTCTGGAGCATCTGGCTCATAACATCCACACAGCGGTCAAATGCCGCATTATATTTCGCTTCTTCATAATATTTCTTCAATAGGCGATTCCTCCATCAAAGTTCCATATCCTGTCCACGCTTCCGGGCAGGGTGTTCGTGTTCCTGTGTTTCCTTTCCTCTGATGAGGATAGAATTGATAAAAGCCCGAACCTTTTCGGATGCGATTTCCAGTGCATCCAGAAAGGGTTGGGCTTTCTGTTTGAGTTCCATATATTTTTCGCTTACCGCTTCATACCGCTGCTTCCAGATGGAAACCGTCTTTTCTGCGGAAGCCAGTTTCTCCTTCAAGCGCTTGTTGTCAGCATTGGCGATAATGCCGTTGACCGCATAGCGTTTGAGCGTGTCGCATTCATCCGGTGTCAGCGTGATATTATTTCCGAATGTGGCTTTCTTTCCCATCGTTTCAATCTCCTGCACCGTCAGAGCAACGGTCTTTGCTGTTTTGGTTTCCTTTTGCAGAGCTTCCAGTTTCTTTTTCTGTTTCTCCGTGGCAGCTTTGGCATTCTCCAACCCCCGCTCCGCCTGTGCCACCTGTCCGGCCACAGTTTCCAGCCGCTGCTGTTCTGCCTGCACCTTGAACTGGGTCACAGTCAGATGTTCCTCGGTACTGCCACGCTCTCCACGCTCCACATCGGTATATCCGGCATTTCGCATGAAATGAAAAAAGTCATCCTGCAACACACTGTAGGACGACTTCAAAATCTTTTTTCCTTTTGCGTTCAACATTGGATTACCATCCTTGTCAAGCACCGGCTTGGACTCCCATTTTTTACTGCGGCTGACCTGCGTGATCGTTTCCTTTACCGTTCCCCGGAGGGATTCATCCTTACATCGCTTCGACCAAAGGATCTGCTTTTCCACCACCGGGATATAAACCACATGAAGGTGGTAGTGGTACACATCTTCGCCCAGAGCTTCGGACATTGCCCGGTTGCGCTCGTCGGCGTGCATCACAGCGGATAGGATATACTGCTCACCGCCTACGATCTCCACGGCGGCTTTATAGGCATCGGCATAAAACTGTTTTGCAAATTCATAGCCGCCGTGATTGTAGAAGTAAGCAGAGTTCACATCAAAGATCAACTCACCGTATTTGACGGCATCCGGTTTCAGACCTCTGGTGGAGATCACGCCATCCTGTTCCATCTGCTCGAACATTTTTACATAATCGTCAGTGGGAGACTTGAAGTGAACATTCAGCGCAGTACGTTCCGGCACGATGTCCTGATTGCTGTAGCTGTCCTTTTCACGCTCATTGTGTTCCTGTACCTTCGCCACATCAGCCGGTGTTTCCAAGTCCTGATTTCTGGCTACGGTACGGTCTATTCCATCATTTCTTGCCATTGGATTTTTCCTTTCTTTGAGATTTGCAGACAGCGGAAGGCTGGAGAACGGCACTTTTTCAAAGTGTAATAACCCACTATGACACTTTCATCCATACTGGCTGCAAAGTGCCGTGGGCTCTCCGAGGGCTCTCCCGAGGGGGAATGCGGTCACTGCGGTGACCTCTGCTGACCAAGGCGAAAATGTCTGCACCTTTTCCCATGGTCAGCCCGTCTGCATGAAGCTGTTCTGTGTCAACTTCCTCTTGCAGCCGGTGTCCACAGACACTTTTTCAAAAGCCTGTGGACATGAAACAGCCCAAATAAAGGAAATGAGCTGTTTCTATCACAAGCGTTTCACGCTCTTTTGCTGCGTACATACGTACCAGCCAATGGGATTTACTCGACCTGCCGCCATTCCTCCGGAATGTCCTCCGGTACGTACGTACACGGCGAATCTCCGTAAAACCCATTTATATGAGGTCGTGCAATGGCTTCCACTCCCATGAATCCCCAAACCCGCCGTCCGGCAGAGTTGGTGATATTGTTGCAATGTTCCAGATTAAATTTCTTGGCATTGGCAATCATGGCGTCGCTGAAGCTGCGGGCTTTCAGCGGTGCAAGGGAATTTTCTTCGCACCACATCCGGTAGATTTCATAGAAATCCTTGGAACTGATGGACGCATCCGCTTTACGCTGGATGTATCCCTCGGAATCCATGAAATCAAAGATATTGTTGTTGTCACGCTTGACCGCTTCCCGGTTTTCCCGGATACGCTCACTCTCCGTAAACTTAAAGTTGTTGGCAACAAGCCGCTGTAAGCCTTCAAATGCCCACAGGAAGATACCCTCGGCTTCAGCTTTCATCTTCTCCGCAAGGTCGGGATCGTCAGCTCTGTCCACTGGCTTTTCCTTGGTGGTCAGCACAAGCTGTCTGCGATAAAATCCGTCACTGCGGTCATACAAGGCTTGCAGATCACCGTTGCTGAATGCCAGCAATCGGGCGAACATCCAACCCTGATAACTCTGCTTGCCTTTGCGTTCCAAATCCATCTTGCCCTGTGCGGTGACAATGGATTTTACATAGTTGGTCTGGCGCAGAGCTTCCATCCGCATATCATCATCCACGCACAGGAGAATGTGTTCCAAATCGGCACGGGCGAAGCGGTTTTCAGAAATCTTGCCGATGCTGCCGTCTTTCATATTCGTGCCAAAGATGGTAGACAGTACCGCACCGATTTGAGATTTACCCTCGCCGCCGTTGCCTTTAATCACCATCATGCGCTGCCCCTTGTTGGAGGGAATCAGGCAATAGCCGATAAACTCCTGCAAAGTTGGAATGTCCTCGGCGTAAAGCAACCCATCCAGAAAGTTCAGCCAGATCACCGGCGCAGTAGCATCGGGATTGTAAGCAACCGGCAAACGGCTCCGCACGATAGCCGGTCTGCCCTCGGTAAATGTGCCGTTCAATAGCAGCGTACCGTTGAACACATGGATGCGATCCTGCTCCGGTGGGAAGTCAGGCACTTGCGCTTCCAGTTTCAGCACTTCCAGAATGTTGGTGATCTTCCGGGGGATGTTGTTCACGGCACAGAATTTCAGCTTGTCGTAAATCTCCCCACGCAGAGGAAGATCGTCCGTCACTCGACCATCGGGTGTGAAAAAAGCTCCGTTTGCGAAGATGATCCTGCGCTCTTGCAGAAATTCTTCACAAAACAGAGCTTCGTTGATGTTCTGCCCGTCAAACCAGACAGGCAAATTCATATCAGGCGTTTTCCGGTTCTTCGCCATGGTGCGCCACCTCCTTTTTCTTTCGTGTGATGTACTCTTGCAGAAAAGCAATTTTGCCGTCCTGCATCAGCTTGTCCACCAATGCCACCCGTTCTTCCAGATCACCCACCGTCAGCACATCTGCCATATATTCGATATGGCAGTGCATCTGGCAGGCTTCCACAAAACGGTCATCCAGAGCATCTTCCGGTGTCTTGGGAGCATAGCGCACTTTCCAATCTTCCAACAGATGCAAATAATCCGTCAGCACCCGGAAGCACAGCATTTCATCCTCCCGGAACTGACGGATATAGGGACGCTTCGGCTTGACCATAGCTGCGGCAGTGGGCGGTTTTGGGTCAAGTCCAAAGTCCGCAGCCAGCTTTTGCGCTGCTTCATAACTGCTCAGATTGAACAGCCTTGCCACAAGGTCGATCACATCCCCTTTGGCTCCGCAGCCGAAGCAGAAAAAATAGTCCTCATTCAGCTTCAAGCTCGGATGCCTGTCGTTGTGGAACGGGCAGCAAGCCATGCCATTGTGGCTCACTTTCAGCCCGTAGTGTTCGGCGGCTTGCTTGACGCTGATTGCCGCCTTGATGGTTTCATAGATTGTCATAGAAAACCCTCCGTTCATAATATTCTGGAAAGCACGAAGCACCCGCCGTGATTGGCAGGTGCTTCGCTCCTTCTATTATGGTTATGACGGATTTTTCAAAAAACAGGCTAATGACAGGACAATCCTGTTTCAAAAAACAGGACAACTTATCTGAGGACGTAGATTTCTTCACATTTACATGATATAATTAGAAAAATGAAAAAACAGGACAGGAGGGCAAGCATGAATCAAGAATTGATGACATTGGATTTCTGGCAGGATACGGTCATATATGAGAGCAAAACATTTCCTGTCGGTACGCTTGCCTGTGATGCACTGAATGTTCCTGTGAATACCATTGCAAAAATAAACGAGCAATGCGAGAAAATCAATCTGCTGCTTGGAATATTAAACGCCGGACAGGATGCTTCTGCACTCTGTCCTATTGCAAAGGAAGCTGCTCTGACGATGCTTGATATTCTCAGTCAAACACCGCCGTTCTCCTATATGAATATCTCAAAGCACAGAGAACTGATTGAAAAAGTCTTTACTGTGGACAATGCGCTGAAATATGTGGAGTTTGCCATAAAAGCCGCAACCAATTCTTTGCAATTTGAAGAAATCCAGAACTTTACCGATGCGATGATGCTCCAACGCTATACCGCAGTTTTCGGGCATCTGGCATACTCCCTTGGGGAATACCAAACGGCCATGCTTGATTTTGCAGAAAAAACAGACGGCAACGAAGCAGACCGCACCGCAGAGGGTTTTGCAAAAATGTTCGGCAGCTATTTCCCGCCGGAGTTTTCCATCACGGAAGGCAATGCCTGGATGTCTACCCTGAACAATTCCGTTCAGTATGTATCCGTCATCCGTCCCGGCGAAAAAGTTGCGAAGCTGGTCAAGCGGATGCACTATGTATCCTTTGTAGGGATGTTCCGGTCTGATCTTTTTGAGGGCTTATGTGTTGGTCATGCCCCGAAAAAATGCAAAATCTGCGGCAAGTGGTTCCTCACCACCAACGCAAGGCACACCAAATACTGCGGCGGCTATGCACCGGGGGACAAGCTGCACCGCACCTGCCGGCAGATCGGTAACCTGAAAGGCAGAGAACAGCGGGAGCTTGCGGACGATCATCCGCTGAAACAGATTTATGAAAAGCGACTGAACACCATAAACCGCTACGTGAAGCGTGGCACTCTGGACGCTGATCTTGCAGAGATTATGAAAAAATTGGCAAAAGATAAGATGCTCCGGGCACTCAGCAATGTTGTCTATGCCAAGGGTGATTATGAAAGAGAAATGGGACAGGCTGCTTTGAAGAAAGAAGCTGTGAGTAAACTTTGAATTTGACGGAGGAAAGATGGATGGACATTACTTATGTTTCTAACCGGAAAAAGTTTAATTATAGGGTTTGTGCTATCATTATTTCTAACAACAAAATCCTGGCAATGCACGATGAACGTTCCCCATACTTTTATTTGCCTGGTGGCAGAGTTCAGATGGGAGAAACTGCCGAACACGCAGTTGTTAGAGAAGTAGAGGAAGAACTGAATATCACACCTAAAATTATTCGTCCTTTATGGCTGAACCAAAGTTTTTTCACTGAAGATGTTGATAAGCTGAATTACCATGAAATCTGTATCTATTATCTGATGGACATTTCCGAAACAGGATTATTGGAAAAAGGAGAACGGTTTACACTCCATGAAGGTCACCATATACATGACTTTGAATGGCTTGCATTTGAACGGTTACAGGATGAATATTTCTATCCTATATTTCTGAAAACAAACATTTACAATCTTCCCAAACAATTCACTATCAGGACAGAATATGAATAATCATGCAACTTCCAGTTTTCTGAACACTTACAAAAATCACTAAGGCGAAGGGAGGTGCGCTATGCTGGATGATTTTTTATGGAATATGACCGGATACATACCGAAACACCAAGTCAATCCGCACGGTGATGGTATCATTCCCTATGTGGCAGAGCGCATCTTCCAACTGGAACCTGAGCCGCCAAAGGTGGGCAGTCTGAACGAATATATTCTGTCTGCATTGCAGGAAAAGAATTTGATATATTTCTCATTCTTCCTACACCACTACGAACCGCAGCTCAACAAGCGCATCAAAGACTTTCTCGGTGTGGATGGCGGCGATCTGTACGACACAGACCGATTTATAGATATAAAGCTCTCCTGCCGGGAGCAAATGCTCCAAAAGCTGATGGACTATACTCCTGCCAAGGGTGCGGAGTATGCTACATACATCTATCCGTTCATCTGGGATTCTATGCTCCGTTTCCGCATGGGCGAAGAAAAATGGTCGGTATCCTCTCTGACCAATTACAAAATGGTGCGATCAATGGCGTGGCTGTACCATAACACCAAAGATGCGGTCAACCAGTTTTCCAAGAAGTATAACTGCGACCTTGCTCTTGCGGAAGAATATCTGAAAGTTGTCCGTGGAATCCGCAACCAGCAGCCGTTCTATATAACGGACGAGAATGGCGAGGAAACAGGCGAGGATGTAGCCCTTGACGATAGCTGGAACTATACCGATATCCTCTGGAACGGCATACAGGCAGAAAAGGTGCAGCGGGCATTTGAGAAACTGAATTACCGGGAACAGACCTTGCTCGAAAAACGGTTAGCAATTTGCATGACCTGTGGGCGTGTCAGCTCATGGAAAGACCGCCCCACCTTTGAAGAACTGGCGGTTATGTTTGAGGGCAGTACAGCCAGCGGTGCAGAACGAGCCTACCGAAAAGCAGTGGACAAGTTGACGGAATTGTTGGTTGCCGAGGGCGCAATCCATGCAGTCCGGCTAAAACAGAAATCCAAGATCAAGCGAAAAAAGAAAATCGCCGCCGCAATCTACAAATATCAGGCAGACTGCGACGGCGAATGGGGCGAAATATCATTAGATTTTGAGGACGGCAAGGCAGAGGTCATTTTGCTTGCCGATTGGGATACAGTGAAAACAAACAAATTTGCAAGCAGAGCAATCGCCTATCTTCTGAACTGTGAGAACGAAAAATTGCCCAAGGAAATAATGGTGGCATTTGAATAACGAGGGAGTGAGATACATGGAACAATTATTGATTATTGAAGATGATATCGGGTTGAATCAAGGCTTATGCAAAGCGCTGAAAGCAGATGACCGCCAGATTATATCCTGCCATGATCTAAAAGCGGCAAGAGAGCAATTGCTTTGCGGCAGTGTATCCCTGATCCTGTTGGATATCAATCTGCCGGATGGCAGCGGGCTTGAGCTGCTCCGGGAGGTCAAGGAAAACATGCCCGGAGTTCCTGTTATTTTGCTGACTGCCAATGACACCGATCTGGACATCGTAGACGGACTGGAGCGGGGCGCTGATGATTACATTACCAAACCCTTTTCTCTTTCGGTTTTGCGGGCAAGGGTGAATACCCAACTGCGAAAGCAAGCGTCAAACCATAAAAATGCGCCGTTCCATATGGATCTATTCCACTTTGACTTTGAGGCTATGACCTTTTATGTGGGAGATTCAAAAGTGGAATTGAGCAAAACAGAACAAAAATTACTGCGTCTGCTTGTTGAAAATCGTGGTCGAACCATGACCCGTGGAGACCTTGTCGACCGGATCTGGACAGATGGCGCAGAATATGTGGATGAAAATGCTTTGTCTGTTACGATCAAGCGTCTGAGGGATAAGCTTGGTGCACAGAAATACATTAAAACCGTCTATGGAATCGGTTATAGCTGGGTGACAAAAGATGAATAAAACCGGTATTGTGATCATACTGCTGTGTTTTCTGGCGGCGGCAGCTGTTGTGTTATGGGAGCGGAGAAAGACCAGAAAAACGATGGAAGAAATCGAAAGGATGCTGGACGCTGCCATGACCGGCTCCTTTTCTGAAACCAATTTTGATGAAAGCCGGCTGTCTGCTTTGGAAACAAAGTTTGCACACTATCTTTCCGCAGCAGAAGCATCTTCTCGAAATGTAGCGCAGGAAAAAGACAAAATCAAAACCTTGATTGCGGACATCTCGCACCAGACAAAAACGCCGATTGCAAACCTGCTGTTATACAGCGAGCTTCTGAAGGAGGAAACTCTGCCTGCATCGGCGAAGGCAAATGTGGAGGCGCTGTACAAACAATCGGAAAAGCTGCGATTTTTGATCGATTCTCTCGTAAAGCTTTCCAGACTGGAAAACGGGATCATTTCACTCTCCCCCCAGCCGGCAGCGCTGCAGCCGCTGCTTGAAAGTGTGGTAGAACAATATACTGCCAAGGCTTCTGAAAAAGGATTGTCTTTGCAAATGCAGGATACAGATGCTTTTGCTGTATTCGACTTCAAATGGACAGCGGAAGCGCTGGCTAATATCGTAGACAACGCCATCAAATATACAGAGCATGGCACCATTACTATTTCTGCCGTAAGCTATGAAATGTTTGCAAGGATCGATATATCGGATACCGGTTCAGGCATACCGGAAACTGAGCAAGCGAAGATATTTGCTCGCTTTTACCGCTCAAATAGTGTGCAGAAACAAGAAGGGGTCGGCATCGGCTTATACCTTGCTCGACAGATCATATCCGGCGAGGGCGGTTATATCAAGGTTGCTTCCGTTCCGGGAAAAGGAAGTACGTTTTCCATATTTCTGCCGAAATAACAACAATTCTATCAAAACTGTTAGATTTCATTTTCCGCCGGAAAGAATGTGGAAAGATTCCTATGCGATAATCTGTATGTATCAAAGGATGATTTCTTTGCATACATACAGATTTTTTCATGGAGGTACTCATTTATGGATGTTTTACAGGCAAAAGACCTGAAAAAGATTTATGGCTCCGGCAATAACGCAGTTCATGCGTTGGATGGAGTTGATTTAAGTGTAAAGAAGGGCGAATTTGTTGCAATCGTCGGCACATCTGGCTCTGGCAAGTCTACCCTGCTGCACATGCTGGGTGGGCTGGATCGCCCTACAAGCGGCACAGTCATGGTGGACGGACAGGATATTTTCTCCTTGAAGGATGAAGCCCTGACCATCTTCCGCCGCAGGAAAATCGGCTTTGTGTTCCAAGCATATAATCTTGTTCCGGTGCTGAATGTGTATGAAAATATCGTTCTACCCATTGAGCTGGACGGTAGCAAGGTCAACAAAGATTTCGTACAGCAGATTGTACAGACCCTTGGGCTGGATGAGCGTCTGGATGCCCTGCCCAATCAGCTCTCCGGCGGTCAGCAGCAGCGTGTGGCAATCGCCCGTGCGCTGGCGGCAGCACCCGCTATCATTCTGGCAGATGAACCGACAGGTAATCTGGATTCCAAAACCAGTCAGGATGTATTGAGCCTTTTGAAAGTCACCAGTCAAAAGTTCGCCCAGACAATCGTAATGATCACTCACAACGAAGAAATTGCGCAGATGGCAGACCGCATTATCCGTATCGAAGATGGTCGGATCGTCTCCCAGAACTAACGGGAGGTGGCTACGATGAATGTCAAAAACAGAAAATGTATTCGAAAGCTCAGCTTAAAATCTCTTTATGCGAACCGTCGCCGCAATCTGATCGCTATTTTTGCCATTGCGCTGACAACGCTGCTATTTACTTCCATGTTCACCATTGTCTTGTCACTGAACGCCAGCTATGAAACCTACCAGTTTCGACAGGTAGGCGGCTATGCACATGGCACCTTTAAGGATGTTTCCCCCGAGCAGGCGGAACGTATCGCAGCCCACCCAAAGGTGAAGGCTACGGGGGCACGGAAGGTAATCGGTATCACTGCGGAGGGGGTCTTTGCCAAAATACCGGCAGAGATCAGCTACATGGATGCCAACTGCACCAAATGGAGCTATGCAACCCCTACTACCGGACGGATGCCCGAAAGCGGCAAAGAGGTAGCCATGGATACGGCAGCGTTGCAGCTGCTTGGCGTAACGCCGGAACTGGGCGCCGAGGTCACGGTTTCCTATTCCATTACGGACAAGGATCAAACCGCCTTTACTGTAACAGATACCTTTACGCTGGTGGGCTATTGGGACTATGATGAACTAATGCCTGTTCATTACATCAACATCAGCCGTGATTACGCAGATGACATCGAAGCGCAGGCAGTGAAAACAGGGCTACAGCCCTTCCGCACTGACCTGAATGTCATGATGGCTTCCAGTACAAACATTCAAGGGCAGATGGAGCAGGTGGATAGCGATCTCGGCTACACATGGGACAGCTATACCGATCCCAACAGCGTTCGAATCGGCGTCAACTGGGGATATACCTCATCCCAGCTGGAGTCGCAGCTCGATCCGGAACTTGTGATCGCCATAGCAGCTTTTTTGCTGCTGGTGATTTTCACCGGGTATCTTATCATCTATAACATTTTCCAGATCTCTGTTGCGGGGGATATCCGGTTTTACGGGCTTCTGAAAACCATTGGCACAACGCCCCGGCAGCTCAAACGCATCATTCGCCAGCAGGCACTTCTGCTTTGTCTGATCGGCATTCCGGCGGGGCTGCTGTTGGGCTATGGCATTGGCGCTGTTCTGGTGCCTGTTGTCTTGCGCTCCACCCAGTTGGATGCAGGCATCACCACCATCAGCACTTCGCCTGTGATCTTTGTTGGCTCCGTGCTGTTTGCCCTGCTGACGGTGCTTTTGTCCTGCTCCAAGCCCGGGAAAATGGCAGCCAGGGTTTCTCCGGTGGAGGCTACCAAATATACAGATGCGATGCAGACCAAGAAAAAACAGCGCAGCACCCGGGGAGCGAAGCTCCATCAGATGGCCTTTGCCAATCTGGGACGAAACAAAAAAAAGACGGTGCTGGTGGTGGTGTCTCTGGCACTGTCGGTGACGCTGTTCAATGCACTGTGTGCCTTTGTGGGCGGCTTCAGCATGGAGAAGTATGTATCCTTCATGACCTGCGCCGATTTTATCGTCAGCACGCCCGACTATTTCCGTTACAACCCGGCAGATGAATTCATCACGCCGGAACAGATCGAAGAGATCGCAGCAAACACAAAGTCCAGTCTTTCCGGCACGGGATATGCTGTGCGAAAACCCGTATATCTTTGGATGACGGAGGATGCTCTGCGGCAGGACTATGCAAGGTACGAAAGTGCTGAGCAGTTGGACAGCCATATGAGCCGCATGGAGCACCGGGGCGATATGGTGATGGGAGATACCAGAATCGAGGCTCTGGATAACAGCCTGTTTGACAAGCTGCAAGTGTTCGACGGAGATATTTCTCCTATGCTGGAGCCAAACAATAACGCTATTGCCATTGCGGTTTCCTTAGATGACTACGGTAATCTGCCCAATCCTGAATACTACCCCAAGGTGGGAGACACGATCACCGCCACCTATGCGGACGATGTGAAATATATCGACAGCCGCACCGGGGAACTCTGCACCGAAGATACACCGGAGGAGTACCTTCAGGAAAAACTGTATGGAGCCAGAGATGTAGCGTACACGGTCTGCGCCTTGGTAGAGCTTCCGTATTCCATGAGTTATCGTTATGGTGGTATTGGATATGAGACAGTTTTGTCTGTGGATACCGCACAGAGGGACAGCGGTGGTGCGGCCATTCCGATGCTCTACCTGTTCGACACAGCAGACGAAGCTGACGAGACCGAAGCAGAGCAATATCTATCGAAGCTCACTGCCGGTGAGTTTTCGCCCTTGATGTATGAAAGCAAGGCCACGGTTCGCTCTGAGTTTGCTCAGTTCCGGCAGATGTTCCTTCTGATAGGTGGTATCCTCTGTGCTATCATCGGACTGGTGGGACTCTTAAATTTCTTCAACGCCATGATGACCGGTATTCTTTCCCGCCGCCGTGAATTTGCTGTGCTTCAGGCTGTAGGAATGACGAACCGGCAGCTCAAAACCATGCTGATCTATGAGGGATTGTTTTACGCAATGTCCTCCGTAGCGGTGGCTTTTATTCTGTCGCTGGCGGTGGGACCTCTTGCAGGAAAAATGCTGGGCAGTATGTTCTGGTTCTTTGAGTATCGATTCACCATTCTGCCTGTCCTGCTGACAATTCCGGTATTTCTTCTGCTGGGGTGGCTGATTCCTTGCATGATGTATGACAACGCAGCGAAATGCAGTGTTGTAGAGCAATTAAGGGATGCTCAATAACTGTTAAGCAAAAAACGGCCCTCTGCCAATGAAAAGGCAGAGGGCTGAAATTTAATCTAAGGGTTTATATTCCTCCATTCTGCGGGATGTTAGATCATCCCAAAATATTTGAATGCTTCTCGGATTGCTTTCTCTTTTTCCAGTGGGCACTGTGGCTGTCTGGAATCCTCGGACTTCGGCAAATTATAGTTCTTACCAACCCCAATCCCACATTTTCGCTTAATTTGTGAGATATACAGGTTGGATACCTTTAACCCGCTATGCTCCAGCACATAGTCCTTAATCTGGGTGTAGGTTGCCCCATCTTGAAATTCGGACATATCCATATCTTCCAAAGAGAACTCAACCCGAATCTTTTTCGAGTCGACCTCACCCTTGGAAAGCAAGACTACCGTCTCCACATGCTCCGTCCACCCAAACAAATCCACCGGCCATGCTTCTTTCGCCCGATAACCGTGCTTTGCGAATACTTTCAAATCGCGTGCCAATGTATCCGGACCGCAGGAGATGTATACCACCCGTTTCGGCTGCATAAGTGCTACCGAATCGATAAATTCCTCGGTACTTCCGCTTCTCGGCGGATCCATGAAAACGACATCGGCGCTCTCGCTGCGGGCTGCCATATGGGTCATGAACCGGCCTGCATCATTGCAGAAGAACTGTGCATTGGTGATGCCGTTCTTCTTCGCATTCTGCACTGCATCCCGCACTGCATCCTGATTTAACTCTACGCCGATAACTTTGCCCGCGTGTTTGCTGGCAATGAGACCGATCGTACCAATACCGCAATAAGCATCCAGTACCGTCTCCTTGCCTGTAAGTCCTGCCAGTTCCATCGCTTTTCCGTACAGCTTCTCAGTCTGAACTGAGTTAATCTGATAGAAGGAACGGGACGAAATACGGAACCGGAGTCCGCAGAGTTCATCTTCGATATATCCTTTTCCATACAGTACATGTTCTTTGTCCCCCAGTACCATACTGGTGCTTCTGCCGTTGATATTCTGGACAATCGTAGTAATTTCCGGGTGCTTTTCACGAAGCGCCTTGACGAAATTGTTCTTCGACGGGAATACCGGGGATGCTGTCACCAAAACGACCAGAATCTCGCCGGTTGTGAAGCCGCGGCGAATCAATACATGACGCAGCAGACCGTATCCGGTGTCCTCATCAAAAACACGAATCTTGAACGAACGAAGCATACTCCGGATCGTCACGATGATCTCGTCTGCTTTCTGATCCTCAATCAGACAGGAATCCACCGGAAGAATCCGATGTGTCCCCTCTTTGTAAATGCCAGAAATTGGATTATTTTTCCGATCCAATCCAAATACCGCATGAACTTTATTGCGGTAATGATACGGCTCTTCCATTCCAATGATCGGACGAACCGGACAGACACCGCCCAGCAGTTCTTCCATGCGCTTCTGTTTTTCTTTTAACTGCTGATCATAGGTTAAATGGAGATACTGACAGCCACCGCACTCACGGTAAATCGGACATTTTGTTTTTCCACGCTGTCCACCACGAACCGTTTTCTGACCGTCTTTTTCCCCTACATTTCGTTTCCTGTCCCCATGTGTGCCCCATTTATCCTCAACTCCAGACACTTTACGAGCAGATTTTCCCTGTTTTTCCCCATTGACTCCCACTTTTGCACTATTCTTGGAAAATCCAGTTGTTTTCTCCCCCCGGCCAAACGATTTCTTTCCTTCCGTTCTTTTTCCATCAGAACCATTCCCTGCTGTCTTTTTCCATCCTGTTTCTTTCATTTTTTCTCACACTTTCTTTCTTCGCTTATCTTCTACGCCTATTCCAACTCCGCTTCTGTCTTCACGCCCTTAAAATTCTTCTTCCAACGTTCTTTCTTAAAATGCACCGCGTAAATGAGTCCGCGCACGCATTCATCGGCTGCCATTGCGATCCAGACGCCTTCCAGCCCCCAGCCGAGCTTGCTGCCGAGCAACCAGGAACCGGCGGCAGCTACGACCCACTGGAAGGTGATTCCGACCGTGGTCGGGGTCAGGACATCGCCAACCGCAATCAGGCATTTGGTCATAACAATGTTGACTGCGCGCCCGATCTCCAGCACAATCTCAATCACCAGAATCCGCCGTCCAAGCGCAATGATCTCCGGGTTGTCTGTGAAAATCAGGAAAATGTATTTACCTCCCAGGCACATCAGCACCGCCATCCCGACACACGCCGCAATCGCAACCTTCAATGTCGCATTCACTCGTTTCTGTATATCATTCAGACGGCGCGCTCCGATCAGGTAGCCCAGCACAATCTGGGTTGCCGTCGCGATCGCCATCGCATAAACATAATCAATATTGGCAAAAATCGTACAATATCCCTTGGTTACAGTAACCAGCGTGCCAAAGGAATTAACAATTCCCAGAATCATCATCTGGGAGAGATTGTACGAAAAACTTTCGACCCCCGTCGGAATTGCCAACAGGCAGAGATTTTTTAAAATCTGCACCGGAAATGGACGCAGATAACTCATTCCCATTTTGACGCGGTGGCTCTTGAAAAACATTCCGATCATCAATGCCAGACCAACTAACTTACTGATATCCGTCGAGATCGCCGCCCCGACCGCCCCAAGCTGCGGCATTCCGAACCAGCCGTTGATTAAAATCGCATTTCCCACAATATTCATGGCATTCATGATAACTGATATAATCATGACTTCCTTTACCATGGCAAATGCGCGGATCATCGCTGAGAAGGTCAGATAAAGTCCCTGCACCAGAATAAATGCGCCGACAATCAGCAGATACAGCGACGCCTCATCAAAAACCTCCTCCGGCACATGGATCGCCCGGTAAAGCGGCGTGTGCCCGGCAAAAACCAGAATCGTTGCCGCAAGACTGACGCCGCCGATCAGCACGATCGAGACCATGCAGGTCCGGGATGCATTTTTTTCATCCTGCGCGCCCAGATACTGGGACAAAATCACAGTAACCGCCGTCGATGCCATGCTCAGCACGATAATCACCAGGTTCATGATCTGGTTCGCATTGACAATCGCTGCCACCGAGGGCTGCGATACCCGGCTTACCATCATCTGATCAACGTTTCCGACCAAAAGCTGCAATAACAGCTCCACGAAGATCGGCAGCGACATCAGAAATAAATTCCGGTTCGTATTCATTTTGTCAATATCATTTTGATATTTCATATTTTCCCCTTACTTGTAATAATAGCAAAACAGCACATACAGCCGTCCAAACACTCTCGTATTCGCCCGGCTGTATGTGCCATTTTACACGATACTATATTGAATTGCAAGTGGAAGTCATTCTTTTTCCCTTACAAAAGCCCCCTCATTTTTAAATAATCCTTAATCAACTGAACCGCCCCGTCCACACCAATCTGCGTCGTATTAATCAAAAGGTCGTAATTCTCCGGCTTCTCCCAGTCGCGCCCTGCATAATAACGATTATAATCGCGGCGTTCCCGGTCGATCCGGTGGATATTTTTGAGGACATCTTTGTCCGCGTAGAGATTCCGCTCACGCACGCGCTCCTCACGCACTTTAATATCCGCGTAGAGGAACACGCGGATCAGTCCCTCGGTGCCATCCAGCACGTAATCCGCGCAGCGACCGATGATGACGCAGGATTCCTCCGCCGCCAGCTTCCGGATCACTTCCGACTGGAAGCGGAACAGATTGTCAGCTGAAATGAGATCGGAACCGAACGACGGTGCGCCCTTTTCCGGCGTCAATGTATTGATAATCTTGTATAAAAGCCGGTTGCCCGCCTTCTCGTCTGCCAGATGGAAATAGCTCTCTTTGATACCGCTCTCATCTGAGTTCATACGGAGAATGTTCTTATCATAAAAACTGATCCCCAGATCTTCCGCCAACTTTTTGCCCGTATCCGCACCGCCGCTTCCATACTGCCTCGCAATCGTGATGATAATTTTTTTCTTCTCTGACATACCAAACCCCTCCCTTTATCTACAAGAAAATGCATGTTGCTTTCTATCTTCAGCATACCATAATGAGGGGATTTTTTCCATTCATTTTTACAAAAAACACAGCAAAAATCAATCAAATAAGTCATTCTATTCTTATTTTCAGATAGTGCCTGTTTTTCAGCTTTTCTCCCCTACTTCACCTCCCTCTCATACAAAAGCACCGTCGGAAATCCCGCCTTCCGCAGTTCCCGTTCCATCCGCACGGCGTTGTCGAGATTTTTAAACGCACCGACCCGAAGCTTGAAATACGTCCCATCGTACACCAGAAATGCAGGGAATCCCATACGGCGCAGTTCTTCTAACTGCTGCTCTGCCAGCGATCGGATGCGGTACGCCCCCGTCTGGATCTGGTAATAATAGTCGCTCTCTTCCACCGGACGGCGATCCATGTCGTCATCGATTACATTTAGAATCCCAGATGCAACCGCCGCCGCAATTTCGTCAAACTGCGCGTCAAACCGCTTGTTATCCTCCGGATTGTCGATAAATCCGGCTTCAACCAGAACCGCCGGCATCTGCGTTTTCCGCAGCACAATCAAATCCGGGCGCTCGATCACGCCGAGATCCACATATCCGGTGCGCGCCAGCTCTCTCTGTATTGAATCCGCCAGCTGTTCTGATTCCCTGCCTGTCTTGTACACCAGCGTCATGACGCCCGAACCTTTTCCCGGCTCACTCGCCGCATTGCGGTGCAGGGAAACAAAATAATCCGCGCCCGCCTCATTTCCCATCTCTGCTTTCTGGTAGGGCGTGTCATAGACGTCCGTTGACCGCGTGTAGACGGCATTCACCCCATTTTCCTCGAGAATCCTCCCTACTGCCAGCGCCAGACGCAGGGTATCGTCCTTTTCCATCCGATCCTCAAATACTGCTCCCGGATCTTTCGTTCCGCCGTGCCCGGCATCTATCATCACTTTCTTTTTTTCTTCCAAAAGAAAAGACTCCTCTCACATATCGTTGTACTACTACCATATGTGAAAGAAGTCCCAAAGTTTCCTGTTTAATTATTCCTCATACTCCCCGCTAAACACTTCCACCGCCGGTCCAGTCATGAACACGCGGTTTTTCTCGCGATCCCAGCGGATCTGCAGGCAGCCGCCCAGCAGCTCGACCTCAACCTCATCCTCCGTATGTCCTGCCAGAATGGATGCAACGGCAACCGCGCAGGCACCCGTTCCACATGCCATCGTTTCGCCGGATCCGCGCTCCCAGACACGCATTTTTACATGTGTGCGGTCAATGACCTTGACAAACTCGGTGTTGGTACGATCCGGGAAACGCTTATGGAACTCGAATTTCGGTCCGATCGTCTCCAGATCCAGGGAATCAATCTCATCCATAAACAGAACGGCGTGAGGATTTCCCATGGAAATTCCGGTAAATTCGTATTCCGTTCCATCTACCTCGATCTTCTCCGGAAGCTCGGAAGTCTGCTCCGGCTCGCCCATATCGACGGTGACCGCCGTTACTTTGCCATTTTCGACCTTCATATCCAGATATTTAATCCCGGACAATGTCTCAACAGAAATCTGCGGCTTGTCTACGATATGGTGGTCATACGCATATTTTCCCACACAGCGGATGCCGTTGCCGCACATCGCGCCGCGGGAACCGTCCAGATTGTACATATCCATGCGGCAGTCTGCCACCTCGGATGGAGTAATCAGAATCAATCCGTCGGAACCAATTCCAAAATGGCGGTCACTGACGGCAATCGCCAACTTCTCCGGATCGTTTACCGTTTCTTCAAAACAGTTGACATAGACATAATCATTGCCAAGTCCTTGCATTTTTGTAAATTTCATCGTTTTTACTGCTCCTTCTGCCTTTTTGATCCTATTTTAAAGGATCTTACGCCATTTTGTAAAGACTGATTACCATTTGTGCCGCCTCAATAAGGCTGACCTGGCTGTCCATGCTGCATTTCTGCAGATATTTGTGCGCCTCTGGCTCCGTCATCCGGTTCCTCTCCATCAAAATCGCCTTTGCGGTGTCGATCGCTTTCTGATCCTCTTCCCTGCGCTTCTGCGGCGGCTGGCGACGCATCCGCCGTCTTTTTTCCGCCTGCGTCTGCTCAATCATGCGGACCGTTGAAACTAAATCTCCCATTTTAAACGGCGCCGGCAGGCAGACAATCTTTCCCATCGCTTCGCCGCTCCACCGGCTTGGGGAAGCAATGAGAAGCAAATCAAATCCCGGCGGCAGCTGGTCGGCAAGCTGCCGGCAGGTCATATCACCAAACCGGTAGCCGCTCACCACAATCCCGCTTCGCAAATCATCAGTTAACGCTAAAACCTGCGCGCCCGATGTGCAGGAGGCTGTGACCTGTATTCCATGTTTTACGAGTATATTTCTAATATTTCGTCCGTCCTGCGGCTTCGAAAATGCTACTATGATGTTTCCCACGTGGTCTCACCTCACTGCGATTTCGTACCCCCTAACAACGATACAGATATTCCGCTGTTTCCCAATCCGTCACATAGGCACAGAAGCGTTCCCACTCCTCTTTCTTGCCCTCGCCGTACATCCGGCAGAACTTTTCCCCAAATACACGGTGTGCAAATTCATTCTGATCCAGCTTCTGGAGCAATATCCCCAATGTCTCCGTGAACCGCGGCGCATCCTCATCGCCCGCTTCTTCATCCAGCACCAGCGCCTTCTCGATTCCTTCCAGTCCTGCTGCCAGAATCGCCGTCAGCGCCAGATACGGATTCGCAGACGGATCCGGGAACTGCACTTCCACGGAAATACGTCCGTTCCGGTCTTCCTTCACATGAACTGCCTTTTCACTTCCTTTTTCCCACACAGCCGCCGGGAACTCCGGCTGGAACACCGTGCTCCGCTCCGCCGCCAGACGTTTGTATGAATTGACGGTCGGATTCGTGAAAATCATCATATCGCTCAGATTTTTAAGCACGCCTGCCGCAAACTGCTTCGCCTGCGCCATCGCCTCGGCGCCCCGTCTGGAAGAGATCGACACGCCCACATGAAGCCCCGAGCCGTCGCCGCTCATGTTTGGCTTCGGCATAAAAGTCGCATGCAGACCGTGGCGTTTCGCAATCCGTTTGACCGCCGCCTTGAACGTCTGTAAATAATCTGCTGCCTCAATGCCCCGGCGCGCCGGAAGGACGAAGCTGTGCTGTCCGGCAGTCAGACCATGATGCGTGCTCTCGACCGCAAATCCTGCTTCCTCCAGGCTCAGAACCATGTCCCGGCGGACGCCCTCTGCCAGATCGATCGGCCCCGCGTCATAATACCCGGCAACCTCATGCGTCACCGTCGTCGGTCTCCCATCATCATCCGTGTGAAACAGATAAAACTCACACTGGAAATCAAAATCAAAGTCCAGTCCCATCTTCTCGGCGCGTTTTACCGCTTCCTGTAAAATATGACGCGAATCCGTCCAGGACGGCGTCCCATCCGCATTGCAGACCTGGCAGATCACGCGCGCTACATTTTCCTGCCCGGAATCCCACGGAAGAACCTGATACGTTGATGCATCCGGCTTCAAGTACAATTCCACACTCTCGCTCTGGTCCGTCAGATACTCCGGCGCCGCCGCGCCCTCGATCCCAGCTTTCTGTAAGCCGCCGAGCGCAAACCGGTTGATTGCATACCCCTCTTTCATCGCTTTTTCCGCCTGCCTCCGCGTCATCTGGACCATTTTGCACTGTCCAAAAATATCGGTAAACTGCAGCTTTACCAAATCAACATCTTCATCAAAAAAAGGTTCGGATCGGTTCGTATTCTCTCCCATCGCCATTTCCTCCTATAAAAAACGAGGCAGCTGTCCCTGTTTCCAGTCAGCCCCCTCGCCCTCTTTTCATATACGCCCAGAATTTTCCTGCCTATACAGCCCCCAAAATTTCAAGCATACGTTTATGATCGTTTTGCTGTGTGAGAATGCCCCTGTCATTCTTTTCACAATTTTTATAAATAAAATATAGCAGTCCGATATTTTTCTGTCAAATACTTTTTTATTTAATCCGCAGCTGTTCGCTCAATTCATTTCCCAACTGGATATGTCCCACATAGCCGACCTCTCCGACCATATAAACCATGCCGTCCTCCTTGATTTCCACTTCCAGCGTGCCGCCCGGCATATGGACGTACATATGCGGATCGGCAAGTCCCAGGCGGTATGCCGCACTCGCCGCCGCGCAGGCACAGCTTCCGGACGCCAGCGTATATCCAACGCCTCTCTCGTAGATCTCAATCTGGATATTCGTCCGGTCAAGGACATTTAAAATCTGCGTATTGACCTTTTCCGGGAAATATTCGGATGTTTCCGAATGCTCGCCGATCCGGCACACCATTTCCTTCGAAATCTCATTCATCCAGATGACGCAGTGCGGATTTCCCATTGAAAGACAAGTCGTGACATACGGAATCTTTCCAAATACCATCGTCTGGTTTACCATCTCCCGCCGCTCGCCGGTCACCGGAATCTCATCGCTCCAGAACGTCGGATGTCCCATCGAAATTTTCACACGGGTCGCATCCTCGTTGAGATAAAAGACTGTCTCCTCGCCTCCCAGCGTTTTCCAGGAGATCGTCGTTTTCTGCACATATCCCGCGTCCCGCAGATATTTTGCAAAAATACCCATGCCGTTTCCGCTCTTCTCCGCCTCGCTTCCGTCCGCGTTGTAGATGCGTACATAAAAATCATTCTCCCCCAGATATGGACCCGCCAGAATGCCATCCGCGCCGATGCCAAAATGACGGCTGCACATCTTCTTGATATTCTCCGCATTCAATTCCAGATCATTCTTATTTGGATCAAACACCAGGTAATCATTTCCCATACAGTGATATTTTTCAAGCACAACCTGTTTCATCGCGATACCTCCTGCCTATTTTAATCAATACCATAAAATTCTTTCATCAATGATTTCTATTCTACTTCCGTTCTGGAAACCACTCTTTCTTTAATTTCAATTTTAGGAAAATATAGCAGCTTTTAATAGAAGAATCATGCTTTAAATATTGCATATAATGCTATATAATATGAACTAAGAAATGAAATATCTGTGTTTCAAAACATATTTATCTCAGAGGAAAACAACAAACTCAATGCATTTATACAAGATATAATTTCACGCAACAATCAACCTGCAATACACTCAAAAAAGGAGTCCCCTTATGTCAGAAAATACCACCCACGAATCCCCCGCCTACGAAAAACGCGGCTACCTCAACCACGAATTCCGCCTCTTCCACCTGCGCGGGCAGATGGATACACCGGTTGCCTACCACTATCATGATTTCCACAAAGTCCTGATCCTGTTAAACGGCGAAGCGGACTACATCGTGGAAGGCCGTTCCTACCACCTCCGCCCGCTCGACATCGTCCTCGTCGGCGCGCACTGCCTGCACAAGCCGGTCGTGCCATACAAAAGCCGATATGAGCGCATCATCCTCTACCTGTCGCCGGAATGTCTGGATGCATTCTCCTGTGCTGACTGTGCGCTGGACCTCTGTTTCCAGCTTGCCAGAGAACAGCAGTCCGATGTTCTGCGCCTCGGTTCCCTTACCATGACGCCGCTCTTAGAGGCGCTGTCAAGACTGGAAAATGCCTATCAGGCAGGTGGTACAAATGACAATGGCACAGACAATGCTAACTTTGAATCCCTTGGTGGCAGCAGCTATGGCTCCGGGCTTCTTCTGCGTTTATTATTCCTGGAATTTATGGTACATCTTGATCGCGCCGCCTCCGAAAACCATCGGGAATACGTTCCGACCTCCCCTTCCGGCGAAAAAATCCTGGAACTCATGCGCTACCTCTCTGAACACCCGGAAGAAGACCATACGATCGACCAGCTCGCCGCCCGCTTTTACATAAGCAAATACCACATGATGCGTCTCTTCCGCCAGGAAACCGGCTACACCATTACCGAATACCTGACCGAAAAACGCCTCCAAAACGCAAACGAGCTCCTGCGCCGGGGCACCCCCGTCACAGAAGCCTGCTATCAATCCGGATTCCGCAATTATGCTGCGTTCCTCCGGGCATATAAGAAAAAATATCGCGATACGCCACATAATTTATCCAGATTAAATTACCAAGAGAATTTTACTATATAGAAATAGAAGGAAACCTCCCCTATTCTTCCCTCCGGAATTTCTGAATCGCCTCCATCAGCATCCTGAAATTCCGGATCATCGAATCAAACGCCCCATATTTATAAAAATTGATAAAGACAAGCCCCACCGGCACCGCCAGAATCATGCCTGTCAGCCCGCGCAGCTTAAATCCCAGATACAAAAGAAACAGCGTCATCAGAGGCGGCAATCCCATCGACTCCCCGACGATCTTCGGCTGGATGATCTGACGGACGACCTGCGTCAGGATGTAGAGCAGGATAAGCCCGGTCGCATACGCATACTCCCCCGCAAACAGTTTCACAACCGCCCATGGGAACAGCACCGTTCCCGTTCCAAAGATCGGCAGAAAATCCAGAATCGCCGTCAAAAACGCCAACAGGACACCGTAGCGGACACCCAGCACCAAAAATCCTGCCGCGAGAATCAGCGCCACCACACACATGATACGGAATTGTGCCAGAAAATATCCACCAATCAGTCCCTTTGCGTCCCGTTTCATATACTCGATATAGCGGAATACAAATGCCGGAAGATGCTCTTTCAGCCACCGCATGATGGACTCCCGGTCCGCCAGAAACAGGTACGAAGACAGGATAATAATGACCATATTTACCAGAAGATTCGGAATACTCTTCGCCACATGTCCGGCGATCTGCACGGTCGGTTCCGCCGCCCGCGATACCAGTTTTCCAAACAGACCATCCAGATTATCCGAAAATGCCAGCAGCGGCGGTTGTAAATTCTGCGGAAAATATTCTGCAAGCTTGCGCCCATTCTGCAATGCATCCCCGATCTCAGCGATCACACTCTGATATATTTCCGGTGCATCCGCCAGAAAACTTCCCATTTCCCGGTAAACCAGAAGACCCGCCCCGTAAAAAAGACCGATCACGATCGCCAGCGCCGCAATAATGATCAGCATCGAGCCGTGGCGCCGCACCAGCTTCACGCGCCGTTCCAGAAACCGCACCAGCGGATTTGCTAAAAGTGCCAGAATCCATCCGACCACAAACGGCATGAAAAAATGCAGAAGTCTGGGACCTAAAAAGATGACCAGACATAAACCAAGGAGCGGAATCACAATATTCAGAATCATTCTAAAACATCGTTTCATCTCATCCTTTTCCTTTCCAAGACGATGATACAATTTCGCTATACCAGATTATAGTGTTCCGCAATCTTTCTGAATGCCGGAAGCGATCTCTCGATCTGTCCATATGATACGCAGTATGCAATGCGCACATAACCTGGGCACGCGAATGAACTTCCCGGTACTACCAGTACATTGTACTGTTTGCATACCTCGCAGAATTCCTTCTCATTCTCCACCGGAGATTTCACAAACAGGTAGAACGCGCCCTCCGGCTTGATGCAGGAAAATCCGCACTCTTTCAATCCGTTGTAAAGCAGGTTACGGTTGCGGTCGTAAGCTTCCAGATTCACATTCGCATCTACGCAGCGCTTGATGACTCTCTGCATCAGGGATGGCGCATTGACACAGCCCAGAACACGGTTCGCAATCGTTGCCGCCTGGAATACGTTTGCGCTCTCATCCATCTCAGACGGGATTACCAGATAACCGATACGCTCGCCCGGAAGGGACAGAGACTTACTGTAAGAGTAGCAAACCACTGTATTGCGGTAATATTTTGTCACATACGGTACAACCGCGCCGTCGTAAGCCAGCTCACGATACGGCTCATCGGACAGAAGCACGATCGATGTGCCAAATTCCTTCTGTTTCTTTTCCAGAATTGCTGCAATCTTCTGCAGTGTTTCCTCGGAATAAATAACGCCGGTCGGGTTGTTCGGGGTGTTGATGATCACTGCCTTGGTCTTTTCGTTGATCTTTTCCTCAAATTCAACGAGATTCGGCTGGAAATCCACCGTATTCGGAGATACAACCACCAGCTCGCCGTCATAGTTGCGGACATAGGAACCATACTCTACAAAGTATGGTGCAAAGGTAATGACCTGCTCTCCTGGATTTAACAGGGTCTTTAAAATGACATTCAAACCACTTGCCGCACCGACCGTCATCAGGATGTTGCCTGCGTGAAAGGAGGTGCCGAACCGGCGGTTTAACGACTGAGCGATCGTCTCGCGCACATCTTCATAGCCTGCGTTGGACATATATCCGTGTACAAACAGGGAATCTTCTTCCTTTACGATATCCTGAATTGCCTGATTTACCTCTGCCGGAGCCGGTACGCTCGGATTTCCAAGGCTGAAATCAAACACATTCTCACGTCCATATTTCGCCGCCAGCTTATTGCCCTCTTCAAACATCATACGGATGGCGGAGTTATTTTTCATAAGCGGTATCATTTTTTCTGAAATCATTGGCTTGCCCTCTTTTCTGTAAAACTGATCCATGCGGCAACTCTATCTGTATACAAGCAGCACTTTAACTTACTGAATTGTCGTCTTTTTGTTATTATAGCAGATTTTATTTCATTTTTATATCTTAATCCATATATTTTTACCGCCCTGCAACCTTATGCGATACCAGAAAGGCCACAACCGCTGTCACCGCGAAATAAAACCATGTGGACGGATTGCTGAACCAGGTTGTGAAAAACGATAACAGCATGTAAAGTGCAAACTGTGCGTACAGAAGATAGGTAATCGGATTCTGCACCTGGCGCATCATCCGCATCAGCAGATACGCCGCCGCTCCTAATATGGCAGAAAAGATGAACACGCCAATTATGCCGAAATCGTAGTACGCATCATAAAACATCGTCAGCGTCGTCAGCTCTTCCTTCGTCACATAATACGGAAATGCCGTCAACGACGGAACCAGAAACTTGAGTCCCGTCAGCGTCCAGAACGGTGCCAGCATCTTCATGCCCCAGCTGTGCTTCACAAGTCCCTTGACCAGACAGTCGAAATTATCGTAATTGTTTGCAATATAGATATACGGCTGCGTCACAAAAATCGGCAGGTGCCGTTTCATCTCAAAAACCGTATTCAAGTAGGCAGTATCATGGCTGCGCGCGATCGTCAGCAGAATGTAGAGCACAATCAGCCCTGCCAGCGCAAAAACAACATAAATCGGATTCAGCTGGTGTTCCATCTGTATGTAGGTAATCAATGCCAGCAGTACCGCAAACAGAAGCTGGGAGCGCGACACGCACAGAAGCGGAATCGCCACCGCCGCTGCATCTGCCAGAAGCATACATACCAGCCGTCCCCGGCTGCGACCGCCCTCGGTGCAAAAATAGATCACAGAGAGCGCCGGAACCAGCACACAGGACACCGTTAGATAATGAAGCCCGGTCACATGGAAATAGGAATAAGCATGCGGAACGCCCCGGAGCAGCAGCGGAATATAGCCCATATAGACCGCCTCGATCGCGAAACAGCCTGCCGATAGCGCCGCCAGCGCCACCGCGCAGAAAAAGACGGTTCCGGCATAAGATTCCAACCCCCGGCGCTGCACCGCGCCGGAATGACCGCCCACGCGGACGGACGCCTCACCGGAAAATGCTTCCAGATAATAAAAAGCCAGATAAAAGCCCGCAAACGCCGCCAAAAGTCCCAGCCACGTTCCCGCACTCCATGCCTGACTTAAATAACTAAGCTTCATACACGCCAGTCCCTGTCCACCTACAAAGGAAAGAGCGAAAATCCCCCGCAGATGCAGAAGATTTCCACTCCGGATATAGTCTGACGCATACAGATACACCGCCGCCGCCAGAAGCCCTGCGCCGGATAAAAGATAATGGCGGCCAAGCGCCAGAAGCAGCGAAGCCGCATAGCAAACCAAATAAACGATCATAGTTTCATCCTATCTGTACGTCTGTACACATTCTTTTACCGCACCGGTTTTCCCTACTCGCCCAGCCCGTCATCAACTATTTTCAGCATCGCCGACAGAGCTTCCTCCTCGTCTTTTCCATCACAGATAAACTCGATCTCATCACCGCTCTTGATGCACGCCCCAAGCACGCTCAGGACACTCTTTGCATTGGACACGGTGCCACGGAACTGGAACTGGACAGAACAATCGAATTTTACCGCCTCATTACACAGGATTCCCGCCGGTCTCAAATGCAGACCAGTCGGGTTTTTTAATTTAATTTTTGCTTTTACCATTGTTTAACTTCTTTCTCCTCATTTGTGGATGGCATACCATACTTTATGCAGCATTGCCGCTCTCTGCATCCACATTTTCTTTTGCCGAGCTTGCCCCGCTCTCCCGGTTGGAACTGCTCTGGCTGCCCGTGTCTCCACGGTCACTCTCGGTGCTTTCCGTCGTCTGGGCACTGGAGCTTCCATGTTCGCTGACCCGCACTGTCACAGCCGGCGCCGACAGCATCTTATACGCGTCCCCCAGCTGGAACTGCGCCGCTGCCGTGTGCTCGCCCAGTCCCATGCCTGATACATCGACCCGGATATTCATCTTCGCCGCCGACAGGCTGCTTAAATCCTCCTCAAGTCCCTGTACCTTGACTTCCATCTTCGTATCTTCGACGGTATAGCTGTAGCTGCTGTTCTTTCCGTTTAGAGTCACATCCTCCGGTTTGACCGTAAAGGTCTTCTCTATCAACTTCTCGACCTGTAGTGTCACGTTGATCGTCGTGCTATCCAGTCCCACGATCGTAAGCCCGGACGGCAGATAATCATCCAGATCGATCTCGCACTCCACATTCTTCGTCGCGCCCTGCACATTAAGGGACGGTCCCTGAATCGTGAGCGTGCTGACCGATGCCAGATCCGTCTTAAGCCCCGCCACAGACACCGACTTGATATCCGTCTTCGGACCCGTATAGCGGTATCCATCCGCCACTTCACCACTGACGTCAAAATCAAGCGGTACTTCTTTTACTTTCAGGATCTGCATCGTATAAGAGACATCTCCGCCAACCGTCTTGACAGAATCTCCCAAATCTGACAGCACATTTCCATTGGCGTCAAAATACTCCGGTGTTGCTGTTCCACCGACATCCGCCGCAGCACCGTCAATATTAAAACGGATACCCACGCTGCTGATCTGTCCGATCAGGGAGGTTGGTCCTTTAACCGTCACCTGGGATGGCACCATTGTCACCTCACCCGCCTCGTAACCCTCTGCCGCCTTGCCCTGAGGATACGCTTTCAGCGTAAATGCCTTGGTCTGCAGCGCCTCGGTCGTGATCTTGATGACCTCCGGGGACTTCACAACCGGCGTGGACTCCAGCAGTTCCTCATTGTTCACCACTTCCACTCGGATCGGGATCGCACCCGTCACATCATACATTTCCGATAAATCCGCATAGGCGTTGAAATCCGACGCCTTTACCTTATAATCATCCTTCGTCCGGATCTTGAAACTGATCGTCGCCGTTTTTTTGCCTACCACATCATAGGCAAGATCCGCCTGCTCCAGCACCTGATCGTTCGTGATCGTGACCGGAACCTCCCTCGTCGATACCTTGATCGGGTTCGCCACATTCACGACCGCCAGCCACACAAAGAAAGCACAGAACAGGGCAATCAGCTTGATCGCAAGATTATTCGTCAGCTTTTCTTTCATTTCTGCGTCTTCCCTTCCATATTCTGAAACGACCTGTGTTTTCCGTTTCCCGTTTTACCAGAACTGACAATATATCTCTCAGTTCATCTCCATCCTTGACACTCTTAAGCCGTCCGGACACAGCCACCGACACACGCCCTGTCTCTTCCGATACAACCAGCGTCACGCTATCGGTCGCCTCACTGACTCCGACTGCCGCACGGTGTCTGGTTCCCAATGCCTTGCTGATATCCATATTGTCCGAGAGCGGCAGATAACAGGTCGCCGCCGTCACACGGTTACCGCGAATCACGACCGCGCCGTCGTGCAGCGGTGTGTTGTGCTCAAAAATATTGATCAGAAGCTGGCTCGTCACGATACCATCGACCTCGATGCCCGTCCGCTCGATCTCTCCGAGCGGCGTGCCCCTCTCGATGACGATCAGGGCGCCCGTCTTGACTTTTCCCATCTCAAAACAAGCACGCACCAGCTCTGCAATCGTCTTTTCGCTGAAATCCTCATTTTTCTTCGTATCATCCGTTGAAAATAGCGTCGTCAGCACGTTCTGGCTTCCGATCTGCTCCAGTGCTTTCCGCAGCTCCGGCTGGAAAATAACGATGATCGCCGTTACCGCAATGTACGACGTCTTTTCCAGAAGCCACAGAATCGTATCCAGTTCCAGGATCGCAGCTGCCAGAAAGAATGCAAGAATAAAAACAATACCCTTCAGAAGCGTCCACGCCCGCGTATTTTTGATCCAGATCAGCATTTCATATACCAGAATTGCTATAATCGCGATCTCTATTAAATTTTTAAAGGTTATCTTCGGTACGAACGAGATCCACGAATAAATCTCCGCCAGTATCTCTGCCATTCTTTTCCCTCCCTTTCGGGCTGCGTTTCTGTTACCAGTCACGTACATATGACCCGTCACGCATTTCTTTTAACAACAAGTTTCTTTTATAAAATAGTCTATCTTCTCTTTACTTTATTGATTTCCTGTACCTTTACATCCGTCCTCGAGATCGCAATCTTTGGAACCGCTTTCACATAGTAATAATAATCGTCATCCTCAAACTGCGTGTACTCAGTCCGGCTGTAATCGACCGAAAAAACAAACAGCTGATAGATCAGCGATGCAATAACCGCACCAATCATTCCTACAATCAGCTCCGGCACGGACACCGGAACGCCAAAGCGGAAATCGCCGATAAACACAACCAGAATCTGTAAAATAAGGCCAGCTCCGATCGCGATCCCCCAGGAGTAGTTGATCGACAGTTTCTTGAGCACACAGACCGTCAGCGCCCCCAGGCAGCATGCCGCAATCATGACAAGCATCGCCGGGTTTGCCAGCAGGTTTTTGATGACCTGCGCCAGCATCTGCGTGATCTCAGTCTGCTCACTGCCTGCCAGGAAGCTTCCGTTCTGCTTCACATACAGAATCACGTAGTACAGAAAAATCCCGCAGCTCATCGGAATCACCGATACGAGGCTTCCAGTCAGTCCAAGAATCATCGGGACTGCAAACGGCACCTTCAGAAAAAACAAGATCGGCGTTACAATCAGGTACGCGCTGTCACCCGGCTGAAATCCGTAATACAGCAGCACCACGATCAGAAGGAACACCAAGGTAATGAGCGCCACTTCCATCGATGCTGCAAAGAGCTGTGCCAGCAAAAAAATCCCAATCAGAAACGCAATGGCTCCAAATGGGAGAAATGCACATATAATTCCCGCAAACAGCGGCACCAGACCGCCGCTCAGTTTCGGCATCAGTCCGATGTTCTGGTTAATCAGAAACACCGCCGCAAAGGCAGTTATAAAACGCAGGAATGCATTCACAAATGCACTGTATCTCGCATAGAAAGCCTTGAGTGCTTCTTTCCCTGCAAGGAGTCCTCTCATCTGCCTCTCCTCTCTCTCTCCATTTTTCTGGCGCGCCGGTGTATATCGTAGCGCTTATCCAGATGTTTCAGTTTCGCTATGTAGATCCGGTTCATCTTTTCCTCGTACTCATACCGCCCGCCATACACGATGATCGTCAGCACGACATACAGAAAAAGCCCCCCGAGGTATAAAGCTCCTCCTCGAAAAGCCAGTCCCTTCAGTTCATCCATTCCTATCGAACTCAGAACTACTTCTACATTAAATAATATCCACATTCCAAAGAGAAGTATGCTGCACAATGTATAGCTTATAAATCCCCGGAGCAGATTGCGGCTGATATAGTCGCTTTTAAAATACTGATTGACTGTTTTCATCTGGGAAGCATGCTTCTTCTCAAACAGTGCCAGTTCGGTCATTAATTTTATCTTGTCTTCGTTGAGCATACATGGTTCCTTTTTTATATATGCCGCGGCTTCCGGTTCAATACGTCCCGTTTCTGAAACCGCTGCGCCAAAAACGCATTCTTCCATAAATTATAACATAACTTTTTTCTCTTGGCGAGGGGGCGGGGGGATTTTTCATAGGTTTTTCATAAATTTGTAAGGGATTGTCAGACATCAAAAAAGAGCTCTGCCGATCACACATTTTCGCATGATCAGCAGAGCGTATCAAGTCTGTTTCATAAGATGTAAAAACTATGCCTTTTTTGCTTCTTTTTATGTTATGATACTTTTATGATGATACCAGGGTCAAAAGGTCAGAAGTTCGACGCAAGCTTGCTTGCAGGAGAATTTTTGACCTTGGGACCCGCCAAAAACATGAGTAAGTAGCCATTTTTCCAAGAAAAATGAGCGAATTACGAATGTTTTTGAAGATTGCGGGAGCATATAGTGCGGAGCAATCTGGTATCAGAGGGGGCAAAATGCCTTTTGACCCCAACATCTTTATGATATTAGGATCAAAAGGTTCGAAACATGCGTAAGCAGCCTTTTTCCAGACAATCAGAAGAAAAGAGGGATTTTGTTTTGAAAATCGCGATTGTAGATGATTTGTCCAGTGTATGGGTGCAATACCTCGCGCTCCCTTGCTTTGGCGTTTTATTTAAGCTGATAGTAGACGCCGAGAGCGGAATGATTTTATTTCTATATTTATTTATCATCGATTATCTGTTGGTCGTGCGTGCCGCCGCTTTCTACATCTGTCAGGCGCTCTTCGGCTACAACTTTTTCTCCTGGGAGACCGGGTGTTCCGGCTCTGAAAACACGCCGCCTTTCATCCGTCTCTCCGCGGTGCAGACGGGTACCTCCACCCTGTCCATCACCACGGACAACACCAGCGCATTCAGCCCTACCTGGATGAATGAAAAACTGGTATCGACCAAACCTGCGGGAAGCGGCATCGGAACCGAATCGATCCGCATGATCGCCGAACAGTACCACGGCGATGCACGGTTTGAATGGCGGGACGGCGTATTTTATGCTTCGGTATTGCTGAACCCATAATGATACAAAAACCAGATATCCTCTTTTTATATAATATAAATTTTCTGCTATCTCCCTACATAACCGGTTCCTGCAGCACGGTTCCCTCCGGGAATGCGGTACGGAACACGCGGCGCACCAGCGGACCTGCTACGATGAGCTGGAACGGAAGCGCCATGATGATGTTCTTCGGAATATTGGTCAGCCAGATGATGAGCAGCTGGCTCCACGCACCGGATTTCACGCAGGCTTCCAGACCGCCATATAAGGACATAACAAATACCATCGGGACGACCATGCAGCAGGAGATCGTGATTACTTTACGAAGTGTGCTGCTCTCCGGCGATACAAAGTAACGGAATGCAATTCCCTTCGCCGGACCGGACACGATGAACCAGTCAAACAGGAACGCATACACAAATGCAAACGGGAATCCGATCCATCCTTCGCGGATCGTTTCCCAGGATAAATGTCCCATATGAAGGGTTACATTGTACATACTCATCCAGAGTACCATAGTGAAACACATGATAACGGAATAGATAAAACTTTCTCTCTTATTTCTTGGCATTTTCATTCTCCTCCTATAAAATAATTGCTTCTATCCAGATGCAACGGCAAATCAGTCCGACACACCCACGCACAAGATGCTGTCCGTGATAAATTTCACAAAATAAAAGGCAGCAGAAATCGGAAACTCGTTTCGATCTCTACTGCTGTATGCAATCTCACTGCGTTTTTTCAAACTATATTCGATTTGGGTTACGGTTCGCTATTATAACGTCTTTTTTCCATTCGTGTAAGCACTTTTTTTATTTTTTCACAATTTCATCATATTGAACGATCAATTTTTTTTATTTTTTATTCCGCTTATGCAACTTGACAAGAGCTGCTTTTTCAGCTCCCCTTTCATTTTTTCCGAATTTTTCCCTAAAAACAGGCAAATAGATATTGACAATACTGCCTTTATTCGATAAAATGTAATAGTATGTTTACATTGAACTGTCCGTGTCCAGGCTTTAATGCAAACCAAATACAAAATGAATTACGAATCAAAATAAAAGAATTTATGATGGAGGTACACTACATTGGCTAACATTAAATCCGCAAAAAAAAGAATCTTAGTTGCAGAGACAAGAGCTGCAAGAAACAAGGCTATCAGATCCAAAGTTAAAACTGCTGTTAAGAAAGTAGAAGCTGCTGTTGCTGCAAAAGATAAGGCTGCTGCACAGGCTGCATTATTAGCTGCTACCAGCGAGATCGACAAGGCTACTTCCAAGGGCGTATACCACAAGAATACAGCTTCCCGCAAAGTATCCCGTCTTTCCAAGGCTGTAAATACTCTGGCTTAATTATCCAGAGCGGATCTTTCGAATTATATATTAAAAATTAACCCAAATTAAAAAACCATTATTCTGTGGGTGTGACAGAATAATGGTTTTTTGTTGCTTCTTTTCCAGCCGGGTCCGGCCGAAGAACCGCTGATTCTGATGCTGGCACTGCCCTTTAGAATCAGCGCACGGAACTTCTGGGCTGACTGATCAGCAGCTCCACCGCCAGCCGGTCGCCCATCCGCCCGGTCTTGACTGCCTCCTCGGCATCCACGCAGGTCTGCACATAGGAAATGAGCTGTTCTTTCGTAAATGCCGCCGCCTGGCTGCTGAGCTTTCCGGCTACGAACGGAGGTACTTTCAATTTCGAGGCAACCGTCCCCCGGTCTGCGCCGGACGCCTGCAATTCTCGCACCAGCAAAAGCTGGTTAAACTGTCTGGCAATCAGGAACAGGATCCGCATCGGCGGCTCCCTGAGTGTCAGCAGGTCTTCGTACAGATCCATCGCCCGCTTCGTCTTTCCCGCCGTGATCGCCGCTACCATGTCGAAGATCTTGTTCGTGATCTGCACGGTCGTGATGACTTTCACATCCTCTGCCGTCACTACCTCACTGCCCATCGTGTAGGAAATGAGTTTTTCCAGCTCCATCCGGATGTTTTCCATATCATCGCCGACGCGCTCCAAAAAGAGATTCATCGTGGACGGCGTGATCTTCCGCCCATTCTGCGCCAGGATCGTCGCCGCCCATCTGGCGAGCTGCGCGCTGTCCTGCCGCTTCATCTCCGCAATGTGACCCAGATCCTTGACCTTTTTGTAGAGTTTGTTTCTCTTATCGACCGCCTCCTCCACAAATACGATGCAGGTCGTGTCCGGCATCATCGGCAGATACTCCGCCAGCGCCTCCGAAGAAGTCTTGAAAAATCCGCTGTCCTCGATCAGAATCAGACGCCGCTCGCTGAAAAATGGCATCGTGTCCGCCAGACTGATCAGCTCGTTCACATCCAGCCCTTTTCCCTCGAAATAATTGTAGTTCATCGTATCATCGCCCGAGATCGCCGCCCGCAGCTTCTTTTTATAACTCTGCTTCAAAAACGCCTCTTCGCCGTATAGCAGATAAACCGGCTTAAATGTGCCATTTTTGATGTCTTCATTGATCGTCTGCATTAACTCCGTCCCCGCCTCCTGGTTCTATTCGATAAAAACAGATCCATTTTTTCGAATGACTGTCCATCCGGTTACTTTCCTGTCTATTTTTTCACTTCCTACTATTATAAACATTTTTCTAAAATGTTGTCTACTGTAAACCCATAAAAAGAATAAAACAGCAGCTCCTTTTGTTGCTTGAAATTTTTCCTTGGTTCACTTTCAGTCAAAACCTACATTACCATCCCTAGCAAAAGATAGACCGCATACGCTACAATCCACGCAATCACGCACTGCGCCACCACGACAAAGCAAGCCCATTTTCCGCCCAGTTCGCGTCTGACCGATGAAATCGCTGCCACGCACGGCGTATAGAGCAGGCAGAAAACCAGCAGACTGACCGCTGAAAGAGGGGTCAGAATGTCACGCAGGCTCTGAGTCGTCCCGAACAGAACCGACAGCGTTGATACAACACTCTCTTTTGCCATAAATCCGGTCAGAAGTGCCGTGCAGACACGCCAGTCGCCTAATCCCATCGGCGCAAACAGTGGTGCAATCACACCAGAAATAACCGCCAGAAGACTCTGCTGGGAATTGGACACAACATTCAGGTGCAGATCAAATGTCTGAAGGAACCAGATTAAAATCGTCGCCACAAAAATAACTGTGAATGCTTTCTGCAGGAAATCCCTTGCCTTTTCCCAGAGAAGCTGGGCGACATTGCGCGCCCCCGGCATCCGGTAGTTCGGAAGCTCCATGACGAACGGAACGGCTTCACCCTTAAATAAAGTTGTTTTAAGAAGCATTGCCATCAAAATTCCCATCAGGATTCCCAACAGATAAAGTGCAATCATAACAATCGCCCCATGATGCGGGAAAAAGACAGCGGTAAAAAACGCATAAATCGAAATCTTGGCGGAACAGCTCATAAACGGAGTCAACAGGATCGTCATTTTTCGATCCCGCTCCGAAGAAAGCGTCCGGCTTGCCATGACTCCTGGTACCGTGCAGCCAAAGCCAATCAGCATCGGCACGATGCTCCGTCCGGAAAGACCGATCTTTCGAAGCAGTTTATCCATCACAAACGCCACACGTGCCATATAACCGCTGTCCTCTAAAAGCGACAGGAAGAAAAACAGCGTCACAATGATCGGCAGAAAGCTCAAAACACTTCCGACACCATTGCACACACCATCGATCAGCAGGGAATGGAGCACCGGATTGATACCTGCCGCTGTCAGCGCTGCGTCTGCCCGCTCTGTCAGCCATCCAATCACCAGTTCCAGACCATCTGAAAGGACCGCGCCAATCACATTAAATGTCAGCCAGAATACCAGACCCATGATTGCAATAAATGCCGGAATCGCCGTGTAGGTTCCAGTAAGAAGACGGTCAATCTTCACACTTCGCTGGTGTTCCCGGCTTTCCCTCGGTTTGACGACTGTCTGCCTGCAGACTTTTTCGATAAAACCAAACCGCATATCCGCAATCGCAGCTGCCCGATCCAGCCCGCGTTCCTTCTCCATCTGGCAGATAATATGTTCCAGCGTCTCTTTTTCATTCGTGTCCAGATTCAGACGCGCCTCAATCTCCTCATCGCCTTCTGCCAGCTTCGATGCAGCAAAGCGCACCGGAATACCCGCATTCTGCGCGTGATCTTCGATCAGATGCATAATACCATGCAGGCAGCGGTGCACCGCGCCACCGTGATAATCCGCATCACAGAAATCCTGCCGTCCCGGTTTCTCCTGAAAATGCGTTACATGAAGCGCATGATCGATCAGCTCTCCGATTCCTTCATTCTTTGCCGCTGAGATCGGGATAACCGGAATCCCCAGTTCTTCCTCCAGTTCGTTGACACGGACAGAACCGCCGTTCTGGCGCACCTCGTCCATCATATTAAGCGCCAGAACCATCGGAATATCCAGTTCCAGAAGCTGCATGGTCAGATACAGGTTGCGCTCAATGTTTGTCGCATCCACGATATTGATGATTCCCTTCGGGTGCTCCTGCAAAATAAACTGACGCGTCACCAGCTCCTCATTCGAATATGGCGATAAGGAATAGATTCCTGGCAGGTCGGTCACTTTCGTATTTTCATGTCCGCGGATCGTGCCATCCTTCCGGTCCACCGTCACACCCGGGAAATTCCCCACATGCTGATTGGATCCGGTCAGCTGGTTAAAAAGCGTCGTTTTGCCACAGTTCTGATTACCTGCCAGGGCAAACGTCAGAACGGTGCCATCCGGCAATGGGTGTTCCTCCGCCTTTGTATGGTATTTTCCACCTTCTCCGAGTCCAGGGTGATCGATCGCGCGCGCCATCGGAATCCCATGTTCCTTTTTGTCCGCTGCTTCGGTTCCTGCCTCGCGTACATTCTCAATCTCTATCTTCTCTGCATCCGCCAGGCGCAACGTCAGTTCATAGCTATGAATCCGCACCTCAACCGGATCGCCCATCGGCGCATATTTTACCATCGTAACCGATGCAGTCGGAATCAATCCCATATCCAGAAAATGATGCCGCAGTGCACCTTCTCCGCCAACTGTCCGAACGGTTGCAGTTTTTCCTATTGGTAAATCCTTTAATGTCATTCTCTGCCTCCATCTCTCTTCATTAGTCAAACTCATTGTATGTCATCAGACTTCTACATCCGCCTGATTTTGAAGCAAAGCATAGAGAGAAAAATACTATTGAAACTTTTTCTCAATTATGTTTCCAGATAAGTCTATTGTACTTTAGGGAATTTGTCAATCGTTGGAATCTTTAAGAATCTACCAATCAGAAAAAAAATAGAAAAGATAATAGAAAAACAGCAAGGATGAATCATCCTCACTGTCTCAAAATAGCTGGGCTACAAGGATTCGAACCTTGAAAATGACGGAGTCAGAGTCCGTTGCCTTACCATTTGGCGATAGCCCAATCTTTTATTTCATAGCTGTCTCAGCCACATTTATTATTATATCATAAATTTTTGTTTCGTCAAGTATTTTTTTCAAACACTTATGTTTTTTTGAACAATTATAATTATTTACCAGTTCGAAACATTTTACAGTCTCGTAATGCCCCGGATATTTTTCCGTCACGAGGCTTCCTGCAAATAATTCTAATGATTCTTAAAATTCCTGCTGCCCGAATCCAACTTCTGGTAACTCCAGACATATCATGGTTCAGGCAGCAGGAATCATATATCCTCATACACTCCGCTTTAATTAGCTGACTCCGCATCTGTCTTCGTTTCTTTTTCCGTCGGCTTTGTCTCCATCTGACTGTACTCTGTCTCCGAGTGCGTGCTCTCTTTTACTGCTTCTGTCAGCGTCTCCGGCGCGCGGGATGTCTCGGACGGCTTTGTCTCCACTGTCTCATCATCCGCATCGTCGTCATCCTCATCAATCAGATCATCCGCAATATCCGGCGTCTCGAAATAGCCTTTTACCGTACCAAAGGAGCCGCCGTCCCGCACTGCCACTCCGCCGAGCGTAAACGTGCACTCCGTATTGGCTGGAAGCCCTTTGACGTGAATCTCACAGGAGGTTCCGCCTGTGTCCGTGATTCTCGCCGAATAGCTCTGACCGTCCGGATCTACCACCGACACGGTCGGATTTTTCCATTTAACCTTTTCCTTAAAAACGATGTTCAGCGAACCGCTCTCGTAATCTACATAGTCAATCTTCGCTTTCTTGCCTCCCGAATCGACTTCTTCCTCGTCCTCATCTGCTGCGGCGGTTGTCTCCACCGGGCGTACTGCAGTCGATGGCTGTTCTGCCGGCGTCGGTTCATTTTCCGGCTGACCGGTGCTTTCCACGGTCGTCTCCGCTAAGGTTTCTTCCTCGGTCTGCGGCAATGTCACCTCACGAACCAGAGCCGCATCCGTCTCAATGGTACTGTCCGTCTTCGAATAACCTACCGTATAAGCACGATCCGCGATCTCCCGCGCAATCTCTTCCATCGTCATACCGGCAAATTTTTTCATATCATTTTCGGTCAGGTCGTTATCCCGAATCAGCTCTCGCAGAAAATACGCTTTTCCATAAGAAATATTGTATTTCTCCGCCAGATCCTGAATCTCCCCGGTTACCTTCATCCGCTGGTCATAGACAACCGCCTGTACCGCGTGTTCCTGCAGGGAAGACTCTACATCCCCTACGACATCCTGACGCAAAGATGATGCCTTTTCCTCATTCTCATTGGACACGGTAACCAGAATCGCATTGTCCAGTTCATCCAGATAACCGTTCCGGACCATCGAACCGATCAATGCGTTGACCGCAATATCAAGGTCTACATTTTTCAAATTCATATCATCCAGGATCGTCTCCGCATCCTCATTAAGCGGATTCGCCTGCAATACTTTCTCGTTCCGGTTGACGGAAAGCTCAATACTCGGATTGACATCGATGCCAATCACCGAATCGACACGGTGATTCTGGTAAAATGAAACACCGCCTCCTAACACAGCCACACACAGGCAGGCGGCTGCTGCCATCGCCACGGTCCGCATCCGGCGGTACATCCGTACACGGCGGGATGGTTTTACATAGATCTCCTGTGGCGTCGAGAGATCGATTTTATCGAATACGTTGGGAGTCAGGGCATCCATCGCCGATCGCAGATGTGACTCAATCTCATCCTGTTCCCACGCTGTTTCAGAGTGATCGGTCAATGTACTCCCTCCTCTCTCAGGTGTTTTTTCAGTTTTTTCATAGCACGGTTGTACTTGGAAAGCACCGTTGCCAGCGGCATCTCCAAATCTGCCGCGATCTCACGATGTTTTAACCCCGCTGATGTCCGCAGAAGTACAATCTGCCGTTCTTCTTCATTTAATATTTTGAGTGCTGCGTGTAATACCATCTTATCCGCAGCATCCTCTATCTGGGGACAGAATTCCCCTGTCTCCATCTCAGAAAGATCCGAAAGCCCGATATCCGCTTCATGCTTCTGGTCACGGAAGCGCATATAGCAAAGATTTCTAGCGATCGTAAACATCCACGCCAGCGGTTTGCCCTGCGACTGATAGCTTCCAGCCGAAGTCCAGACCTTTAAATAAAGCTCCTGCATGACCTCCTCAGAGTCCTGCGGATTCCGCAAAATCGATAGAATAAAACCGTATATAGTTTTATCCGTATTCTGATAAAGCTGCTGAAATGCCGCCTTATCTCCCTCTGCCACTCGCAGAAGCAGCTTTTCATCGCTCATCTTATCATAGGCGACCGGCTCTTCCATGGTCGTTAAAAGCCCCGTCAAAAACATGGACGAAATTTCCTTTCTATATAACTTAATGCAAAGAAACCAGTTCTTATTGCATTTGTTATGAATTTTTTCTGATTTCTGTCCAGCTCCTCACGGCAGCTGGCAAAAATCAATGCAGCTTTATTCATACTCGACCCGTTCCAGAAAAAGCCCCTCCGGCGGCGCCGTAAAACCTGCCAGCGCTCGGTCACAGGAAAAAAGCGCCTCCGCCACTGATTCCGGTGTCCGCTTATGAAGTCCTACCTCGATCAGTGTACCGGTCAGGATTCTTACCATATTATATAGGAAGCCATTGCCACGAAAATGCAGTTCGCACACACTTTCCTGCATGGTCAGCTCAATAGCAGTGAGATTCCGCACCGTCGATTTTTTCATCCGTTTCAACGAACAGAATGCTTTAAAATCGTGCTCACCCGTCAGATACGCAGCCGCCCGTCTCATAGACGCTATGTCCAGCGGTTCCCCCAGACCGTACACATATCGGCGCTCAAATACATTTTTCTTCGCTGCCGTCTCAATCCGGTAGCAGTACGTCTTGGAAACAGCATTTAAACGGCTGTGAAAACGCGTTCCCGCCTCCTGTGCCGATAAAACAGCGATATCATCCGGGAGATAGCGGTTCATATACGCCTTTATCTCCTCTGCACTCATTTCATCACAGGATGACGGCAGATGAAAATTTGCCGTCTGCCCCCAGGCATGGACACCTGCATCGGTCCGCCCGGAACCGTGTACTTCAACCGGCTGACCTGCCATTTTTTCAAGAATCTGTTCTAGTTTTCCCTGAATTGTCTTGTCTGTATTTTCCTGTTTCTGCCACCCGTCATAGCGGCTTCCGTCATACTGCAGGGTGATTTTTATATTTCGATCCGGCATATTTTTCTCCATGTGTTATCCATTTTCATTCTTTTTTATTCGTAAATATATCTGTCCCGCCGCCAGATACAGCAACGTTCCGGTCAGCGCTCCTGCCATATCCAGCCACACATCGCTGATCTGACCAGAACGCCCCTCGGTAAACAACTGAATCGTCTCATCCAGAAATGGAACCGCAAATATAGCGATGCGGTGGATTTCCAGCCATACAGACCCGCACGGTGCCATCGCACGCATTCTCCCAGTCCTATCTTTCCCATCAGCCGGATCCTCTGTCCACATTTCTTCCAAAATAGCTCCGTTCACACGCACACAGAGAGCACTCTGCCGCAGCAAAATCCCCAATCCTGTATACTCAATAAAATGAGCACATTTGCGCACAATATGCTCGGTCAGCCATGGTACGGCTATTCCGGTATCTGCTGCCAGCTTCTGCAAAAGCCGGAGAACCCGTCCGCTCTCCGCCGATGACTGCACTGCCGGGCGCATGGAATTGGAGTAGATAAATAAAATGTATAATATTAAGATCACATGCCAGATCCATGCCATTCCCAGTGCTTTCTGTTTTTCCCGGATATTTTTTCCTGTATTCATCTATCAATCCCTGTATTCGCTTGACTCTTCTATGCGCTTACGCCTTTACTGCTCTGATTTTAAGATTCCGCTCGCGTCAATCCGCTGTACCGCCAGCGCGATCGCATCTTCATCCTGCACCAGCGCCATCCGCACATGTCCTTCTCCCGATGGACCAAACGCACTTCCCGGTGTCACCAGAACTCCTGTTTTTTCAAATAACGTTTTTACAAATTCCATCGAATCGCTAAATCCAGCCGGAATCGGTGCCCAGACAAACATCGTTCCCTCCGGTTTCTCCATCTTCCATCCGATCGATGCAAGACCATCACACAGACAGTCACGCCGTCTCTCATAAGCAGCTCTGGTCGAAGCCACACAGCTCTGGTCACCGGTAATCGCCGCGATCGCTGCCTTCTGGATCGGCAGGAACATACCGTAATCCATATTGGATTTCAACGTTTTCAGATGACTGACAACTTCCTTATTTCCCACGCAGAAGCCGACACGTGCCCCCGCCAGTCCATAGGTCTTTGACAGGGAATTAAATTCCACTCCGACTTCTCTCGCTCCTGGGAAACGCAGAAAGCTTCCGCAGGTTCTTCCATCAAATACCAGTTCACTGTAGGCGTTGTCATGCAGCACGATAATATCATATTTCTTTGCAAATGCGATCAATTCTTCATAGAAACTGTCCGGTGCCAGCACTGCCGTCGGATTGTTCGGGTAGGAGACAATCATAAATTTCGCTCTCTGTGCCACTTCCTCCGGAATTTCTTTCAAATCAATGATGTAGTGATTTTCTTCCCGCTGCGGCATATAGTAAAGCTCTGCCCCCGCCAGCGACGGACCATCCGCAAAGACCGGATAGCACGGATCCGGCACCAGAACCACATCGCCCTCGTCCACGATCGAAAGTGCGATGTGCGCCAGTCCCTCCTGGGAACCAAGCAGAGAGCAGATCTCCGTCTCCGGATCCAGTTTCACCCCATAGCGGCGCTCATACCAGTCAGACACTGCCTGCAAGAGCGCCTGCTGATCCTGAATTGCATACAGGTAATTCTCCGGCACCAGGCAGGCATCGCTGAGCGCTTTTAAAATATGAGGTGCTGGTGCAATATTCGGCGCGCCGATACTCAGATCTACGATCGTCTCTCCCTCTTCCAGCTTTTTCTTCTTCATCTGTGCCAGCATGGAGAATACGCCCTCGCCAAACCGGTCCATTCTATTTGCAAATTTCATCTTATGTTTTTCCTCGCTTTCAGAAGTTCTTCTATCCACCAGCTGAGTCAACAGCCCCTGACTCTGTCATTCTCCATCGTTCTATCTTTGATTTTTCTGGTTCTCAGCCTTTCTCCGCCATTCTTTTTATCTGGCTATATAAGTATTAATTATAGTACAAGCATATAGGAAAGTAAAGGCGTGTCCAACAACGGAATTTGCCGTAGCTTTTCTAAAAACGTTGTAAAAACAACCGACTTTTCTCAGCAAAACAATTATACTTAATCTCGTAATTGAAACAGTAATTGTTCCGTGCTTTTATCCTCACGGACAGGAAATTCATACATGAAAGTTAAGAAAGACGAGGTTTTTATCATGATACGAAGAATTATTGAAATTGATCAAAAAAAATGCAACGGCTGCGGGCTCTGCGCTTCTGCCTGTCACGAGGGCGCCATCGGCATGGTTGATGGAAAGGCAGCTCTTTTAAAAGATGATTACTGTGACGGTCTGGGAGACTGCCTGCCAGCCTGTCCGACCGGTGCCATCTCTTTTGTCGAGCGCGAAGCAGCGGCTTACGATGAAGCGGCCGTCCAGGTTCATATGGCTGCCCGCAAGGCAAAACAGGTGCTGGAAAATGCAAATACTGCTGCTTCTGCAAACGCTTCCGCCCGCCCTGCATTCAGCGGATGTCCAGGATCCATGAGCCGTTTCCTGAAGCGCACTGAAAGCGCTCCTTCTGAACATGACGATACTCATGCAGATAGCGCCGAGACTTTTAATCCTTCTGATTCAGCATCCATCCGGGTGAGCGCCCTTCAAAACTGGCCGGTTCAGATTAAATTAGCTCCGATCCATGCACCGTATTTCGATGGGGCAAAGCTCCTGGTCGCTGCCGACTGCACCGCTTACGCATACAGCCGCTTCCATCAGGACTTTATCCATGGTAAAATAACCTTGATCGGATGTCCGAAACTGGACAGCATCGATTACTCCGAAAAACTGACCGAAATTATCCGCAGCAACGATATCAAGAGCGTGACCGTTGTCCGCATGGAGGTTCCATGCTGCGGAGGCATTGAACAGGCAGTTAAAAATGCCTTGCAGGCAAGCGGAAAATTCATTCCATGGCAGGTAACAACCATTTCGATCGATGGGCGGATTTTAGATTAATATCTGCCATTCCCCCGATTGACCTACCCAACCATTTCGTGCAGGTTCCGCTCTCCATACACACCTGCCGAATGGACTCAATCAGACTCAAAAGAATACGAAAATTTATATATCTAAACGAGATTTTATTAAGGAGGTTCATTATGGAATACCCATACATCAAAAACATTACTCACGAAAAAGTGCAGTCTTTAGCCGGCCTGGTAAACGCAGAAGACGGTCAGATCGTCAGCAAGACTCTGGCACAGAACGAAGCTGTCAGCGTTACTCTGTTTGCATTTGCAAAAGGCGAAGAAATCTCCACCCATGATTCCACCGGAGATGCGATGGTGACCGTTCTGGAAGGCACCGGCCGCTTCACGGTCGATGGCGTCGAGCACCTGGTTCACGCAGGCGAAGTTCTCGTCATGCCGGCGAAAAAGCCGCACGCCGTTTATGCACCGGAAGCATTTAAATGGATGTTGACGGTTGTTTTCCCATTTAAATAAAGACTGCGCTCAAACTCTTTTTACCATGCAGCCCGACTGATAGCAGCCCTTATCCATTTATTCCAAAACAGGCATACCGCAGGAATCCATGCATGATTTTCATCCTTTTCTCTGCGATATGCCTGTTTTTCATTTTATAAGCACATGGTTGTGTTCATTTTTCCAGTTAATCTCCCTTCAACAGATATGAACAGCAGCTTCCAGCTTTCATTATTCCACATACTCATGTGTCTCCACCCACTGCAGCAGTTTTTCAATCGCCGGATTCGGATTGCTCTGACGCCATGCGATCTCAAAATCAAGTTCTTCCGGACTGCCGTCCGCGCGGAGAAGCGGAACCACCACCAGATTCCGCGCATTCCGATAATGGCGGACGGCATATTCCGGGAGAATCGCCACGCCAAATCCCGCTGACACCTCCAGAAGCACCGTCTGTACCTCCCGTTCACGCGCCACGATATTCGGTATAAAACCGCCCTTATTGTAACAAATCAATACTTCTTCCGCCTCATCGTTGGAACGCCCCTGCGGCTGCATGATGATAAAGTCTTCCCGCGCCAGGTCACGGTACATCAGATGGCTCTCTCCCGCCAGCGTATGTCCCGGATAAAGAACCGCCATCATCGGAAACCGTTTGAGAAACCGGTGCTTTAAATCCTCGTAATTCTGCGTGTACAAAGACAGATTAAAAGCAAGATCGCAGGTTCCATTATCTAACAGCTCATAGAGCGCGCTCATATTTTCCCGCAGCAGATGAATCGAAATATTCGGGTACGCCTCATGAAAACTTCTGAGCGTCTCCGAAAAACGGCTCTGCTCATATCCCCGGATAAATCCGATCGTCAGCTCCCCAGCTACGCCTTCCGCTGCCGTCCGCGCGAGCTTCGCCGCCTCCTCGGCGCGGACCAGAATCGCCCGCGCCTCGTTCAGATATACCTTTCCCGCCGCCGTCAGCTCGACATGGTGCTTGTCCCGCACAAAAAGCGGCACCCCGATCTTCTCCTCCAACGACTGAATCTGCAGCGTCATCGCTGTCTGCGAAATAAAACATTTTTTCGCCGCCCGCGTAAAATTCAGCTGCTCCGCCGCCGCCACAAAATATTCCATTTGTTTTAAATTCATCTCATTTCCCCATTTCTATATCCTATATGTAATCGCGTCTTTTCGATCGAGCAGAAAAATGAATCACGCCGTCCAATTTACGGGCTTTCGATCTGGCTTTTCCTGTTTTGTTATAAGTTTCCCTTATTATAATATCTGTTCTTTCTATTGGCAAGTTTTTCATTCATCCTTTATAATTTTTAATAGTCAACAAAAGAAAGTGAGTGAAAGGTATGAAACAATTCAAAAATTTCTACGAAGGCACATACGCCAAGTACATTCTGCCGGGCGTCCTGCTGCAATCGGTTCTGATTGGCGGCGGCTATGCAACCGGACGTGAGATTTATTCTTACGGTGCAAAATTCGGAGCGATGGGCTGGATCTCCGGACTGACGATCGGCATCGGTTTTGCCCTGTTTGCCTTCCTGACCTTTGAGATCTGCCGGATCTACAAGGTTTACGATTATAAAAACTATATCAAGCAGGTCATTGGACCGCTCTGGCCGATGATGGATATTTTAACTGTCCTCATCGCGATTCTGCTGATTGCCGTTATGGCAGCCGCAACTGGAAGTATTTTCGAGCAGGTCGGACTTCCGAATATTCTCGGCTCCGTTGTGATCGTTCTGATCTGCGGACTCCTGAACTTTAAGGGTTCCAAGGTGATCGAGAAATTTGAATCGATCGGTACTATTTTACTGTATGGCGGCTATATTCTGTTTACAATTCTGGTACTCGTCAACAAGGGCAGCAACATTTCCCATGTATTCAGCACGATGGACACCAGCACCTACGACGGCTCTGTCACTGTTCCGCTGTGCATTTACACCGGTATCCTGTATGTTGCCTACAACATCAATTCCATCCCGATGGGCATGTTCTCCCTGACACGCCAGACCAAACGGAAAGAAACCTTTATTTCCGGTCTGATCGCCGGTCTTCTGATGGTTATTCCGTGGTTTTTGTCTTACTTTGCGATGATGTGCTTCTACGGTGACACCTCCATCGTCGGCGCGGATGTCACAACCCCGTGGATGGAAATGATCAAGGCAGTCAACGGCGGACCGGCACTGATGGCACTGTTCAGTCTCGTTATGGGCTGGACGCTGGTTGAGACGGCAACTGGCTGCATCCACATGATCATCGACCGTTTCGACGTTGCCATGGAGGAAAAGGGCGCTGCCAAGCTGTCCGATACAAACCGCGGTCTGATTACGGTCATCACGCTGATCGCTGCACTCGTATTATCCCGCGTCGGCGTTGTCACCTTGATCGAGCAGGGCTATTCGTACCTGTCTTACGGATTTATCCTCTTCTACCTGCTGCCGACGCTGCTGGTAGGCGGATATAAGATTATTAAACATAAAGACAAATAAATATGTAATGATAAGAACACATCCGCCTGTGGGAGATTTCATCTTATAGGCGGATGTGGTATAATGTAAACACTTGACGAGGTATTTTCGAATCAACATAGAAAGGAAGTATATGCAATGAAATATGTCGGATATTACAATGGAGAAATCGGCCCCCTCGAGGAAATGAAAATCCCGATGTTGGACCGCGCCGTTTATTTTGGAGATGGCTGCTACGATGCCACCACCTTTGCAAACAACAACATTTTTGCCGCAGACGACCACCTCGACCGTTTCTACAACAGCTGCAAGCTGCTGGAAATCCCGTTTGAAATGTCGCGCGAAGAACTGCGTGCCGAGCTGCAGAAATGCATCGATGCCAATGAGATTGACCACGGTATGCTGTACTGGCAGTGTTCCCGCGGAACTACCTATCGTGGACATCAGTTTCCACCTGCTACCGTAAAACCAAATCTGATGATTTTTACTGTTCCGTGCGACCTGATTCCATTTGATAAGACTTTCCGCCTGATCTCGATGGAGGACACCCGTTTCCTGCACTGCAACATCAAGACGCTGAACCTGATTCCAAGTGTCATCGCTTACCAGCGCTGCATCGAACAGGGCTGCCAGGAAACGGTCTTCCACCGCGGCGAACGCGTCACCGAATGCGCCCACAGCAATATCTTAATCATCAAGGACGGCGTTCTCTGCACCCCACCGAGAGATAATCTGATTCTTCCGGGCATCACGTTAAAACACCTGCTGATGTTAGCTGAGAAAAACGGCATCCCGACCAGCGAGGCACCATTTACCATGCAGGAACTGGCAGACGCCGACGAAATCATCGTCAGCAGCTCCGGTGGGCTCTGCATCCAGGCCGTTGAACTCGATGGAAAACCAATCGGAGGAAAAGATCCGAAGACGCTGAAGACTTTGCAGGATGCTTATGCGGAGTTTTATGCGGAAGATACGAAGGTACGGTAAAAATCCATAAATTTGCCAATCAAGGGCTGTCACTCAAAACGTGGCAGCTCTTTTTTAATTCTTTTCATATTTTTCCCGCTGTCCGTCTGAAATCTTAGTGCCGCCTCATCTTAGATTACCGAAGTATCTTGCAATTTTTATTTTCATATGCTACTTTAACAGTAATAGAAATCGAACTGTAGAATGGAATCTATTCCCAGTCAGGTGTCCGGGAATACTGGATTATCGATCCTGCAAAGGAAAAAGTTGTGGTTTACTATTATGACCGTGATAGTGACCCTTGTCTTTACTCGTTTGATTCTGATATTCCGGTTGGGATCTATCCGGGTCTGAGCATCAAAATCAATGATTTGTTAAAGAATCACTAAAATCTGCAACATTTAAATTCTGTGAAGTTCAACCATATAGCTGAAAATTCACAAAATCAAACTCAACATAGAATCACTTGCAATATATAAAAATATAGGAGGCGTTTTTAAAATGTTATACCCTTTTATGACCTTAAATGACAATACAGAAATTGTCCATTCCGAAATACTGGAAAATTCAGGAAAAGAAGAAGTCGAAGTTCGAATCGAAAAACCAGTTCAGGGCGGCTTTTATTCCGCCACCTGCTGGCTTCCGGAATACCGCTGGGAAAACATTCAGGGATTCTCTCAGGAAGATATCCATTATTTTCAGGAGCTTCTGGAATCCGTCGCCCACATCATTTTGCAGCTGGCAAGAGAAGGTGGAATCGAAGGAGGTCTTGATCATGCCGCAGGTTTTTAAAATTGCTGGATATACGGTTTATTTCTGGGTCAATGAAAACAATCCGCTCGAACCAGTCCACGTTCATATTGCTAAGGGCGTTCCTTCTCCCAATGCTACCAAAATATGGATTACAAAGTCCGGAAAATGTCTTTTGTGCCACAATAATTCGAAAATTCCAGACAAACAACTCCGAATCATCATGCAGATCATCGAAGCCCGGAATAAATCGGTTATTGATTTGTGGTATTCAACTTTTAGAGAAATCCGCTTTTATTGCTAAATTCTTCCCCATCCTCCGGCATCCGCCGAAGGAACCTCACCACCATCGGAATGGTAATCGCCGCAGCTATCCCATCCGCAATCGTCTGTGACGTCTGAATTCCAAAAAGCCCAATCAGATAACTGAGAATCCACAAAACCGGAATAAAGACGAGACCGCTTCGAATCATGGACAAAAAAGTTGCTTTTCCACTCTGTCCGATGCTCTGGAACAGCATATTTCCACGGAGGGAAAATGGCATGAAAAACAGGGCAATACACTGGATACGCAGCGCGGTGATTCCGATGGAAATAACCGCCGGATCATCGCGGAACATTTTTACAATAGGAGCAGCAAATACTATTCCAAACAAAGCAGAAACACTCATAACAGCAAGGTTGCTTCGGATGCTGAACCAGAATGCTTCACGCACACGGCTGTATTTTTTCGCGCCGTAATTGAAGGCGCTGACAGGCTGAAAACCCTGACCGATGCCAAGTGCAATACAGAACAGGAACATGATGACCCGGGTCACAATGCTCATGGCAGCGATGGCGGCATCACCGTAAGGAGCCGAACACTGGTTTAAAATCATCACAGAAATACTGTTAAGTCCCTGACGCATCAGGCTTGGAAAACCGGTTGCGATAATGTTGGTCACATCGGAAAGTCTCCGGGTCATATAGCGGATATGAATCCGGCTCTGTACCTTTTTTCTAAAGAACGGGCTGATCAAGATTGCCATGCTGATGTACTGCGAAACAGCCGTAGAGATACCGGCACCGCGCACTCCCAGATTTAGTTCAAAAATCAGAAACATATCACCAAAAATATTGAGAATACCGCCGGATGCCAGCCCCAGCATGGCGAAAAAAGCTTTCCCTTCATAACGAAGAATGTTGTTCATCACACAGCTGGAAGCCATCGCCGGTGCAGAAATGAGAATCCATGTGCTGTACTCAAGCGCATAAGGCAAAATAGAATCTGTGCTTCCCAAAAGCCGCATAAATGGAACATGAAATAAAAGTCCTAATATTCCAATGCAACCTCCGGCTAAGAACGCTAAAAAGAAGCTGGTGGAAGCAAACACACGGGCACTCTCCACATCATGCGCCCCTAATTTCCGGCTGATATTGCTGCCCGCACCATGTCCAAACATGAATCCAAACGCATTGATTACTGCCATTAATGCAAATACCACTCCGGTCGCACTGCTGACACTCGTTCCAAGCTGGCTGACAAACAGAGTGTCTGCCATATTGTAAATGCTAGTTACCAGCATACTGATGGTGGTGGGAACCGCCAGCCGCAGTACCAGTTTCGGAACCGGCGTCTGCGTCATTTCTTCATATTGTTCCTGTGTGCTGTCTCGTTCCATACGTTTGTATCCTTTTCCTTTGCTGAAATCTATACGCTGAGATCTACGTTACCATAATGATAGTATTTTGTGAAAAATATGTTAAATACGTTCAATTTAAAATTTAAAAAATGTCCCCAAATAGTATGTAAATGCAACATTTCTTAAATGACGAAAAAACTATATAATACACTTAACATCTTTCCTAGCATGAGGAAGTCGTACTTTCTGTTAAGCGTACTATATAGTTTTCACGATTATTCAAACTTACTTATACATATCGTTTCCGGAACAATTTTTTGATTTCCGCAATCGGAGCATCTTTTTCAATCAACTCACGCATGATTTCCTCATCCGGGAGAATCTCCTGACACTTTTTCAGGACAAATTCTGCGTGCTGCGGCGGAACCGCACAGATACCGGAATCATCTGCGATAATCAAATCACCCGGATTAATTTGAATGCGGTTCAGGACAACCGGTCCATTGATCTCCATCGCTTCGATACGGCATTTTCCAGTCTTTGGTGTCACGCCACGGCACCAGGTAGGAACGCCATATTTTCGAATTTCACCCACATCGCGTACCGCGCCATCGATTACAACACCTTCCAGACCACGTGCTTTTGCAGATACGAAGGATTGTCCTCCCATGCTGCTCATATCGGTCATTCCACCGGCATCTCCGACCAGGACATCACCCGGCTCTGCCAGATAATTTACCTCTCTCGATGCCATTTTGATAAAATCATGGTCTATCAAACCCTGTGTAGTTGTTTTCTCAATCGGAATACTGCGAAGTGTCACTGCTGTTCCGACAATCATATGTCCCGGTTCAATCGGTTTTAAATAGCTTCCCGGAATCACTTTATTATATCCCAGTGCATCCAGAATATCGCTGACTGTACCGGTCAGATCGTCTTCCAGTGTCTTAAAACCATCTACGATTTCTTTTGGAACCCGTGGAAATTTGATTTTTTTGATATTTTCCTTATCAATGACTCCCCAGATTCTTCCAGCCGCTTTATATTCCTCATACTCCGCTTCTACCTTCGGATCCATCATAACTATTTCTCCTTTTCTTACTTCGCCCTACACGCTTCGATTTATTTGTAACGTGCTCTGAACAGTGGGCGAAGTTCGCTGATCGGTTTCTTCTCCTCGATTAACTGACGCATTCTTTCCTCAGATGCTGCAATCTTCTCTGCTTCCTCGATAACTGCCTCTGCCAGCTCTGCCGGTACAATGCAGACACCAGAATCATCTGCAACCATCAGATCGCCCGGCTCAACCAATTTGCCGCACAGGGTAATCGGTCCATTCATCTCTACGCACTCCATACGATACTTTCCGGTCACCTGGGTTGTACCGCAGCTGAATACCGGATATCCCATCTCACGGATGGAGCTTACATCACGGCAGCAGCCATTTACGATGTTTCCTGCAAATCCGCAGCTTTTACCAACAGTACAACTCTGTCCGCCCATATTGGATACTTCCAGGTTTCCGCCGAAGTCAGATACCAGAACATCGCCCGGCTCGCCGATATAATAAATATCACGGGTAGACATTGCAATGAAATCATGGTCATGTGCGCCCTGTGTCGGAGTCTTACGAACCGGAATATTTCGAATCGTAACAGCCGGTCCCACAATCTTGGAACCCGGGATGACCGATTTTAAATAGGAAGTTGGGATAGCTCCGTCGATTCCATATCCATCCAGAATATCCGAAACGGTTGTGGACATATCTTCCAGTGCATAATAACGATCGATAATCTCTTTCTTAACACGCGGGAATTTAATCTTGGTAATTCTCTCTCTTGGAACCAGTCCCCAGATTCTTCCAGCTTTCTCATATTCTGCATAATCTGCATCTCTCTGCTCGCGAAGTTTTGCTACATCCTCATTGTAAGATTTTACCTGATCTAAATCCATTTTTGTTCTCCCTTCACTGGTTTTACCAGATTTATTTTTGTTTCGGTTATCTGTTCGCCATTAGAAAACCTTGTTCTCAATTTGTAATTAAACAATACTACACCAATCTTTTATTGTCAATCCATTTTTTCTATTTCGACACGTTTTGTCGTCATGCACAAATAATTTTTCACTTTTTGTACATTTTGTTTTCTATCTATGCTTTATTATTTCTTATTAAGAAACTATGTGTCATTGGACTTCTTTTTGTTTCTTGCAAAAAAATGCTGTCATGCAGCTTTCCCGCACAACAGCATTTTTTCTATCTCTTTATTTCGTTTCTTTTTTCTTCTCCGCTTTCCATTCTGTATAAAATGGATATGCAACGGAAATAACCATAAATATCATCAATACGACACAAATCGGTCTCGTAAACAAGGAACCTAAAACCAGTGATAATGAATTCTGATTTAGGGTCAATGCCTGAGAAAGTCCTTCTTCCGCAATCGGTCCTAAAATCAGTCCCAGTACAATCGGAACAACATTATACTGATATGCCCTCATAAAGAAGCCTGCTACGCCGAATACCAGCATTACGAAGACGTCGCCCACGTTTCCGCGGATTGCGTAGGATCCCATAATACTCAGCATCAAAACACAGACTGAAAGTATATTTTTCGGGGTCAATGTAACCAGCGCAAAATGTTTTGCACCAAACAGGCCAATCAGCATCATAATCACATTAGCAATAAAAAGTGCCGCAATAAATGGATATGTAATGCTTTTCTGGGTTGTAAAGAGCCCGTATCCTGGAATCAGTCCATGAACTGTCAGCGCACCCAACAGAATTGCCGTTGTCGCATTGCCCGGTACGCCCAGCGTCAGAGTTGGAATCAGGGTTCCGCCTGTTACCGCATTATTTGCAGATTCACAGCACGCCACGCCCTCTCTTGCTCCATTTCCGAAGTTTTCCTCCTTGGTAAACATTTTACCAACATTGTGTGCAACATAGGAAGCCACATCTCCGCCTGTACCCGGAATAATTCCGATAATAATTCCCAGAACTGCCGAACGGATATATGTAACCGGATACCGGACTAAATCAAGCAGCCGTACCCGCGCTGATTTGAACTGTGCAATCGATGATTTGTCCGCGATTTCAATCGGATTCTTCAGATTTCCCAGAACCTGAGAAACCGAAAACAGACCGATAACTGCTGGAATCATATTGATTCCACCCATTAAAAACGTCTGTCCAAAGGTAAAACGTGCCCGCCCCAGAACCGGATCCATGCCAATGCAAGCAACCAGAAGTCCCGCGCAGCCCATCATAAGACCCTTCAGAACATTTTTTACGGATAAAGATGCAATAATCGTAAGCCCGAACACCGCCATCATAAAGCGTTCCTGTGGACCAAACTCAAACGCAAATTTTGCCAGAGGCGGCGCTAGGAAAATAAGTGCAATCAGACTGATACAGCCGCCCCAGAAAGAGGCAACCGCTGCCTCTGTCAGTGCTTCGTGTGCCCGGCCAGACTGTGTCATCGGATAACCATCCATCGCTGTCGCAGCGGCCGCCGAGGTTCCCGGCGTATTGATAAGAATCGCCGAGATCGAGCCTCCAAACATAGAACCGCAGTACAGTGCGCCCAGAAAAACCAGACCTGCTGTCGGCTCTAATGTGTATGTAACCGGTATCAGCACCGCAATACCCATGGTCGGAGTAAAGCCTGGAAGTGCACCGATTACGATTCCAATTACCGTTCCCAAAAGTGCCAGCAGCAAATTGATCCCGGTAAATGCCATTCCAAAATATGTAAGAATATCTGCCATCTTCCGTCCTCCTATATCAATATGCCCTTCGGGAAGGTAATACCAAGTGCTGTAAACAGTGCGTACATTCCTACTGCAAAAATAACTGTTACAATCAAATCACGCACCACTGTTTTCGACGAAAGCGCCAGTTCAAATATCAGCCCCGTTGCCGCCATCACAATCACAGAGGAAGTTAAAAAGCCCAGAATACGGATGCATACAACCCAGATAATTAAAAGCGCCAATGCAATCCCCAGACGTTTTAACTGTGCGCCGGTGAACGGAAATAATTTCTCATCTTTTTCCGATTTCCATTTCATTCCTGATACCAGCGTTGACAAAAGGGAGAGGGCAATGCCAAGTTTCGCAATGATCCCCGGCCAATACGATGCATTTTCTCCCATCTGTACATCCAGATAAAGAAAGAAAAGGAAAAAAAGTGTCCAAAAAATACCAGAAACACAATTTTTTCGATTCATCGCGTCCTCCTATTTCTTAAAGCCAAGTTCTTCCAGAACCGGAATGATCGCTTCTTTTGACTGGCTGATCTCAGCCGCAAATGTTTCCGAATCTGCATAAGACAAGGTCAGGGACTGCTTTTTTGCTTCTGCAATTACCTCCGGATCCTCTAATACTTTCTTAACTGCCGCATCAAACGTCTCTACAATTTCCGGTGCTACATCCTTGCTGAAATAGAAGCCTGAATATGTATCTGTGCAATATCCTTTATATCCCAGTTCTTCTAAGGTTGGTATGTCGGCATATTCCGGATTATTGGATTTACTTCCAAGGTTGATAACCGGGCGCACATCGTCTCTTCCTAAAAGTTCGCTCTCATTTCCTGAATAAGAATCTACATGACCGCCCATAACAGCTGTGTAATTGTCAGCCGAACCGCCTGCAGACGGTACGCTCGTTGCATCTAACCCCTCGCCATGAAGAAAAACGCTAAATGCAAGCTGGGCAATTCCTCCGTTACCTGCATTTGCATACGAAAACTTGCCCGGATTTTCTTTGATAAAGTCAATCAGCTGCTCTGCATTTTCATACGGCGAATCGTTCTTTACAATTAAGTACATCGGAGCGCTGAACACTTCCGAAACCGGCTGTAAATCTTCCACCGTATATTCAGTCTCTCCCGCTGCTGGTTTGTAAAGAGTAGGTGTCGGCAGTGAAAACAGAACATTGTATCCATCTGCCTCCCGGCTTAAGAAATCAGTTGTTCCGATAACACCAGAAGCGCCACCATTATTTACTACTGCCATGGAAACTCCCAGTTCTTTCTCCAGATACGGAAGAATAAATCGGCACTGTGTATCGGTCGTACTGCCCGCGTTAAACGGTACAATTACCTGAATCGTTTTATTCGGATATCCATCTGCCTGCTGCGTGTTTCCCTCTCCTGCCGCTGCTGATTCTCCACTCTGTCCGCTGCAAGCGGTCAGGGATGCTACCATCAAAACTGCAGCTGCCGCGCAAATTACCTTTTTCATCTTACATTCTCCTTTGACCCTAAAACTTCACTAATCTGCTTGCTCCTTTACAAATTGATTTACATGAATCGTTTGGCGAACGTTCTCTAATAAAAAACCTTGTTTTCTATATAAGAAACACTATCACTAATGACGAAAAAAGTCAATACGAAAAATATATTTTTGAGTATTTTTATTCAATTTGTTTCTTATTTGAGTACATTATTGTATACTGTTTCCTATATGCTTCTATATTTTCTTTTTCTCTTTTTTTGTTTCTTTATTTCCACTATCTATTTCATAAGAGACGATTTCCTATAGAAGAACAAAAAAAATCCCCTGAGTCTGTTCAGGGGATAGAAAGCGGAGACGGAGGGATTCGAACCCTCGTGCCGGGATGAACCGACAAACGCATTTCGAGTGCGCCGCGTTACGGCCGCTTCGCTACGTCTCCAATTATACAGGTGCTTCTACTCGAAACACCTGTACTATTATACCCGATTTTTCCCTGTTTGTCATCTACTATTTTTGTTTTTATTCAGTATTTTTATTCAGAAATGCTTTCTCCCTGCGTCATCTGCTCCGACATTTCCTTCGCAATTTCCCGGATCAGGAAGATATAACGTTCCATCTTGACTGCATCCACCCGCATTTTAGGCGCGCCGATCGAAACCGCCGCCCAGACATTTCCAGATTCATCATAAATCGGTGCGCCGATTCCGATTGTTTCTGAATTCAGTTCTCCATCACTGATCGCATATCCCTGCTCACGTATTTTCGCGTATTCGTTCAAAAGTCCCTCTGGGGACAAGATTGTATTTTCTGTAAACGCTTTCATCGGTTCTTCCATCAAACGTTTGCGAATCACACTTTCTTCCTGATAAGCGCCCAGAATCTTGCCGGTTGCTCCTGCATATAAGGGACGTTCCTGTCCAACATTTCCCATAACACGAACAAGCTGCTGACTTTCTTCCCGGTAGATCAGAATTGCCTTTCCATTGATCAGCATACTGAATGAAGCATTTTCCCCTGTCATATCCCGGAGACGAACCAGATATGGTTTCACCATCTTTGATAAACCAATCTTGTCTTCATATGTACGTCCCAACACATAAACCGCCGGTCCCAATGTATATTTATGTTCCGGTGTCTGCGCTGCCAGTCCTGTTTTTACCAGTGATGCAAGCAATTTAAAGGTCCCACTCTTACTACAGCTGATCTGCTCGCCAAGCTCCGTCACACTATGTACATAAGGTGCCCGTCCCAATAATTTTAATAAAGTTGCCGTTTTTTCCGATGAATTCATAGGCTCCTCTCCCTTCGCTTCACAACCATTATACCTTTTTCCCTTCTAAAATCCGTCGAATAGTTGTCATTTCTTTCTATACTACGAAAAACCAGTCTCTTTGTCAACCTTTTAGAAACTCCAATTCCTATTTTAGAACACTTTTTTATTTTTATTCAAAATGTTTCCCTTATCCTTTTTAATTTCTTTCTGTGACCAAAAAAATACCAGTCACCTGAAATATGCGTCTTCATTCCAAAGAAACATTTCTCAAATAACTGGTATTTTTGATTTTATCTCTATTCTACCTGTTGAACGATTTTACTGATAATACGCATCAATTCCGTTCGCAATTCCCCCGGCAATCAATTCCTGATAATCATCCTGTGCCATCTTCTGGTCTTCTTCCGGGTTGCTCATAAAGCCCATCTCGACAATGGAAACCGGAATCTTACACCAGTTGATGCCGCTCATGCTGTCTGTCTCCTGCACACCGCGGTTCTTGAAGCCGGTTGCCGCGCAGACAGAGTCCGTGATCTTCTTGGAAAGAGAATAGCTTGCCGCGTGAAGCCCGCCGTTGTACGGGTTGGTCGCCGTCTGGCACATGGAGAGTGTTCCGTTGACTGTCGTGTTATCCAGCGAATTGCCATGAATCCGGACAAAAATGGAGGCGCCGCTCTTGTTGGCGATCTCCGCTCTCTCCGCATTGCTTAAGTTGACATCGTTGGACTCCCGGATCATGACGACCTGATAGCCTCTCTCTTCCAGAATCCGTTTTAACTTCTTCGAAACTGATAAAGTCAGCTCATATTCCGGCAGCTTCGTCGATACACCTTCGGTGCCGGAAGCCACCTTCGCCTTCATGGTCGAGGAGCCCGGTCCAACTGGTTCTTTGTCCGGATTGCCCTTTGCCTGATGTCCCGCGTCGATCGCTACGATACGTCCGTTGGACACCGGTGCACCCTGTGCATCCGCTTCTGCCCCCTGCGCTGTGACCGTCGCTTCCTCACTGCCCGGCTCGGTCGTCGTCAGGTATTCGGAACGGATAAAACAGCTCTTGTCCTTATAAAGCACCTCGCTCCAGCCGTCTCCGATACCGACGCGCTGCACGCTGTCGCCCTGATTCAGCTGTGTCACAATCTCATACTCCGTTCCACAGCCCGAACGCACGTTGAGCAGGTTCTCAGTCGCATACACTGTCTCATCGACACTCCGGAAGCCGCTCGCCGTCGTTTTGTCACTCTCCAGCTCGCTCTGGTCCGCAACCGCCGCTGCATCCGCCTCCTGAATGCCCTGTGCATCTTCCAGCTCCAGACTTCGCTTTGCCGCATTCGGCACCTGTTTCTTCGCGGTCTGTTCCGCCGGTTCTGTCTCAGCAGCCGCCATCTGCACCTGATTCTGTGCCTGATTCGGAAGGGTAAATCCAGCATGGCTTACGCCAATGGAACCCGCCGTGACCACAATCGCGGTCACCGCCGCCCAGAAACGTTTCCGGTAATCCGGTGTGCCTGGCTTTCTTTTTCTGCTTTCTCCTCTTGCCATTTATAAAAAACTCCAATCTTACAGAAGATTCTAACCTCTCCATGATCCGCGCATTCACTGTTTCCAATCAATCGGATCGCAGCACAACTTTGATGCCGACAGAGATTTCTGCCCCATTAAAATCTTCTTTCATTTCTAAATTATTCGATCGTACCGCCGCCTACGACATATTCGCCGTCATAAAAAACGACTGCCTGTCCCGGCGTCGCCGCTCTCTGCGGCTCATCAAATACGCATTCCACCCGATCTTCGCCAATCTTGCGGATCGTACAGAGCGCCCCTTTGTGGCTGTAACGAATCTTCGCACTGACGCGCATCTCCTGATCGCCCAGATCCTCAATCGCCATCCAGTTGAGATTCCGGCAGGTCAGGCGGTTAGAAAAGACATCCTCATTTTCCCCGATCACAACCTCGTTCGTCTCCGGACGTATCTCCGTCACGAACACCGGATGACCGAGTGCCAGATTTAAGCCCTTTCTCTGTCCCACCGTATAATGGGTAATTCCTTTATGACGACCTAAAATATTGCCGTACTTATCTACAAAATTGCCTTCGTCAATCCGGCAATCACTATTTTCCTCGATAAATTTTGCATAATCGTTGTCCGGCACGAAACAGATCTCCTGGCTGTCCGGCTTGTGTGCCACCGGAAGTCCAATCTCCTCCGCCATCTCACGAATCTTGTCTTTCGTATATTCGCCGACCGGCATCAAAGTGTGTGCAAGCTGATGCTGGGTCAGGTTATAAAGCGCGTAGGTCTGATCTTTCGCCGCCGTCGCAGACTTGCAGATCGCATAGCGGCCATCCGGCAGCTTTCTCACGCGCGCATAATGTCCCGTTGCAATATAATCAGCCCCAATTTCCAGACTTCTCTGCAAAAGGGACTCCCATTTTACATATCGGTTACAGGCAATACATGGATTCGGCGTGTGTCCGTCCAGATATTCCTGTACAAAGTAATCCATGACATTTTCTTTGAACTCTTTTTTGAAGTTCATCACGTAATACGGGATCTCAAGCCGTTCCGCAACCCGTCTGGCATCATCGACAGCGCTCAGACCACAGCAGCCGCCGTGCTCTTCCTGCTCTACATTCGTCTCATCCTGCCAGATCTGCATTGTAACGCCGATCACATCGTATCCTTGTTCTTTTAAAAGCCAGGCAGCCACGGAGGAGTCAACTCCTCCTGACATGCCGACTACTACTTTTTTCTTTTTCATCAATACTCTTCTTCGACGTCTTCCTCGCCGATATCCGTCTTCGGTTTTACGAGTCCTTTGATCTCAATGCCATTCTTCTGAGCATAATCCCAGAGAGCAGCGTGAATTGCCTCCTCTGCGAGCAGAGAACAGTGTACCTTAACTGGCGGAAGTCCGTCCAGTGCCTCCATAACGGCTTTGTTGGTAACTTCCATCGCTTCCTGGATGGTTTTTCCTTTTACCATCTCGGTCGCCATGCTGCTGGTCGCAACGGCTGCACCGCAGCCAAATGTTTTAAATTTTACATCCTGGATGATCTGGTTGTCATCGATATCCAGGTAAATACGCATAATATCACCGCATTTTGCGTTGCCGACGGTACCCATACCGCTGGCATTTTCAATCTCGCCTACATTTCTCGGATGCTGGAAATGATCCATTACTTTCTCTGAATACATCGGGTGTTTCCTCTCTATATCTTCATTCACTGTGTACGTGTACAGTAACGGAATTTGCCGTGCTTTCGCCTTTAAATACGGCAAATTTCTGCTGCCACCACGTTATCCTACGGCACTTTCAGTTGCAAAAGTACCTATCTGTAGATGTTCATTTTGCTTAAAATGTCTAAATCTTACTGCTGCGGATGTTTCTTAATGTAATCCTCATACAGCGGAGACATAGAACGAAGACGTTCTACAATCTTCTTTAAGCAGTCTACCGTGAAATCAATCTGCTCCATGGTTGTCTCGGCTGACAGGGTCAGACGCAGGGAACCGTGTGCAATCTCATGCGGCAGTCCGATCGCCAGAAGTACATGGGACGGATCCAGGGATCCGGAGGTACATGCAGAACCGCTGGAACCACAGATGCCTTCCATGTCAAGCATGATCAGCATGGATTCACCCTCGATGAACTGGAATGCAAAGTTTGCATTGTTGGAAAGTCTCTGGGACGGATGTCCGTTGAGGCGTGCAAATGGAATTTCTTTTAATACACGCTCGATCAGGTGGTCACGCATCGCTTTTTCTTTTGCTGTGCGCTCTTCCATCGTCGCCATCGCAATCTCAACTGCCTTGCCGAATCCTACGATACCAGCCGTATTCTCGGTACCGCCGCGGCGTTTACGCTCCTGTGCGCCGCCGTGGATGAAGGAACGAGTCTTTAATCCGGTACGGATATAAAGGAAGCCGGTTCCCTTCGGTCCATTTAACTTGTGGGCGCTAGAACTGAGCATATCGATATGGCACTCATCTACATTGATCGGAACATGACAAAATGCCTGTACCGCATCGGTGTGGAATAAAATGCCGTGTTTCTTCGCAATCTCACCAATTTCCTTGATCGGCTCAATCGTACCGATCTCATTGTTTGCAAACATAACAGAGATGAGGATGGTGTCCGGACGGATCGCCTTCTCCAGCTCGTCTAATTTAACAACACCGAACTCATCTACGTCCAGATAAGTAACCTCAAAGCCTCTCTGCTCCAGGTACTCACAGGTGTGCAGAATCGCATGGTGCTCAATCTTGGTCGTGATAATGTGCTTGCCCTTTGCCTGATATGCCTCTGCTGTGGAAATCAGCGCCCAGTTATCAGACTCCGTGCCGCCGTAGGTAAAGTAAATCTCGTTGGACTTTGCGCCCAGCGCTTTCGCGATCGTCTCGCGGGCCTGTGCAATCGCTCTCTTCGGCTCTGCCGAAAATTCATAAACGGAAGACGGGTTGCCGTAATACTCCGTAAAATACGGGAGCATTGCCTCCACTACTTCCGGACGCGTTTTGGTTGTCGCCGCATTGTCCAGATAAATCAACTGTTTCATAACTAATAAATCCGCCTTTCTTCTTAGTGTATGCACGCCTGCCTTTATTGTGATTGTATCACATGGAATCTCACGGCAGGAACTCCCTGCCTGTAAACATTTGCTGCGTACATAGTTTGTAGCAATAAAGGTAAAAGCTTCATCTACGTTCTTTATTATTATATAGGAAAATTGAAAAAATACAAGCAAGAATGAGCGGGTTTTTGAAAAAACCTAGTTAAAAATGGGGTATATAATGTGCTCAAGCTATTCCACCCTACTTATCCAGACAATAAAAAACCGTTCAGCTAGGAGGGGTCAACTCCTGACTAAACGGTTTTTTATTAAATCTTTGCTCCACTTCTGCCTTGAAATCCGTTACCCAATCGGCAGCAATTCCGTGGAAACGCATGTTATCCTCCAAGAGGGAATCTTCGGATAACTGCTGTGGTGCTGTCATTGGCTTCTGACCGCACATGGAGGGTTGATGCAATAGGGTTTACATAAATAAAAAGAAATAAACTGGTAACGGATACCTGTCAATACTTATACATAAAAGGGTTTGGTATAGAATCAGGTCGGTTCTTCACTTGACATATCGCTATTGTAATATTATTATATATTATTAGGATACTTCTAAGTGAAAACTCTTGTTTTTTCCTGATGGCTATAATATAACACGCATCGACTTGAAATGCCATCCCCGGAACGAGAATATAAATATTGTTTTTTTACAATAATATAAGCATTTAAAAATAGTTCTATAAAGCAAAGGCTAATTAAGCCAAATGGAGGCAGAAAAATGTATATTAAAAACCCGGAGTATTTTATTACCACCGTCCGTGAGGGAAGCATTTCCAAAGCGGCTGAAAAATTATATCTGTCACAGCCATATTTAAGCCAGTGTATCGCACGAACCGAAAAAGAATTAGGCGTCAAGCTCTTCGATCGCAGCCATATGCCACTCAAACTAACTGAGGCAGGAAAAATCTATATGCGTTATCTGGAAAGTGTCGGAGTCCTGACCGGGCAGTTTGAGGAACAGCTCGGCGAGCTGAAAACGGGACGCAGCCGTACTCTGAATGTCGGCATGACGCTGTGGCGCGGATCCGTCCTGCTGCCGGATATCCTGCCAAGCTACTCTGAAAGCCACCCGGATGTCCGCATCACCTTACGTGAACACCACACTGCCCAGCTTTCTAAGCTGTTACAGGAGGATCAGATCGATTTCGCCCTGATGAATATGCCGCTCAATCTGGATGATTTCGTCTATGACACCGTCTTCAATGAGCGCCTCCTTCTGGTAGCCAGCAAGGACCATCCGGCTATCCGCGGTCTGGAAGCAGGCACTCCGGACCATCCGCTTCCAATCGACATGAAAAAGCTGCGCCGGGAACGCTTCATCCTGCTGCAGGAGGATCAGGTCATGGGACACGCCATGAAAAACCTCTTTGCCAAGATGAATATGGAGCCAAAAGATGCCCTATACACCACCAGCAGTACGACTTCGGTCAACCTGGCGGCAAGAGGGTTCGGCATCACCTTCCTCCCGGAAGGCGGAATCCGCCACACTGCCCACGTGGAGCAACTTGCATTCTTCACCGTAGACAATCCACCGTTCAGCGTGCCGCTGCTGCTTTTATATAAGAAGAACAGCATTATTTCACCACACGCGAAGGATTTTATCGATATGGTGAAGGAGTATTACCGGAATCTGGAGGAAAAGAAGATTAAGGCATAAGAATTTGCTCTTTCTCTGTGCATTCTGTTTCTATATATATTTTAGAATTTTTGCACAAAACGTACAAAATAGGACTTCAGCCCCTAATAGACACAGGCAGCCTAGACGATATCCGTCGAAGCTGCCTGTGTTTTATTTCATATTTTTCTATCATTTCTTGGTCGAATTTATTTAACATTTGAAGAATTTTTATTCTACTATTCTTCCTTATCCAAATTCAGACCATTCACTCGGTCTTTCAATTCGTAAAACAAATTTTTAAGTAACTTTTACTTCCGAATCTTCTCCACAAACTCTTTCAATCTCTTGCAGCCTTCTACTACATTCTCATAGCTGTTTGCAAAGGACATACGGATATAGTGGTCGCCTTCGCTTCCGAATACATCGCCCGGTACCATTGCTACCTTGGCATTTTCAAGAAGCAGCGGGGCAAATTCCTGTCCACTCATGCCGAGTTTTTCAATGTTGATGAAGATGTAGAACGCACCCTTCGGGCAGCGGCAGCTCAGTCCGTCGATCTCGTTGATTGCTTTAACTGCATAGTCGCGGCGTCTCTGATACTCTTTTACCATGTCTGCTACTTCGTTCTTCTCTTCTTTCAGCGCTACGACGCCGGCTTTCTGTACGAAGGAACTTGCACAGGTAACCACGTGCTGATGCAGCTTATTGACAGTCTTGACAATCTCTTCGCTGCAGGCTGCGTAGCCGAGACGCCAGCCGGTCATGGAGTATGCTTTGGAGAAGCCGTTTAATGTGATGGTTCTCTCCTTCATGCCCGGAAGAGAGGCGATGCTGATGTGTTTTGCATCATCGTATAACAGTCTCTCATATACCTCATCTGATATAATCATGATATCGTTCTTCACAGCAATCTCTGCCAGTTCTTTCAGCACATCCTCTGCCAGCACACCGCCGGTCGGATTGCTCGGAGTGATAAGAACGAGTGCCTTGGTCCGTGGGGTAACCTTTGCACGAATCTCATCCAGATCAATCTGGTAATCATTCTCCTCTTTCAATGTATAGGTAATCGGAACCGCGCCCAGAAGCTTCGGAACATTTAAGTAGTTTAACCAGCCCGGATTCGGAACCAGAACCTCATCGCCCTCGTCGAGAATTGCTGCCATGACATCAAAAACTGCCTCGGAAAGACCTACACTGACGATGATCTCAGTCGGTTTGTACTCTACATTGTTCTGCGTCTTTAATTTCCAGGCAATCGCCTCCCGCAGCTCCATGGTACCAAAGTTGGAAGTATAGAATACATCGCCTTTTTTGATATCCTCGATGCAGGCATTCTTGATGTATTCCGGTGTATCGAAATCCGGACGTCCTAACTCAAAGTGAATGACCGTCTCTCCTGCGCGCTCCATTGCCAGCGCCTTTTCGTTTACTTTACGGATTCCAGACGGAACCAGTTCATCCATTCTTTTTGCGAATAATTTATCCATAATAAAATCTCCTTTTCATTCTGCATATACTCTCAGATTCTCATTGGTCCGCATCTGCTGACACTTTTCCAAGAATATTTTATTTTTCCTGGTAGCCGGCCGGAATTCCGTTTTTCTGTTCTCCAGCCCTTACGCTGCCTTTGTCTCGGTTTCCGCACCAGTTCCCAGCGTATGCATCATGCCCTCGCTGCGTGCTACTACCATGGTAGTTACCACATCACCGGTTACGTTAAAGGTTGTATTTGCCATATCAATCAGTCGGAAGATACCGGCAATCAGACCTACAATCTCCAGCGGAAGTCCCATGTTCGTCAGAAGAATCGTGGTCATGATGATCGCGCCTCCCGGAACACCCGGACAGCCCATAGCTACTAATACAGTAGAAATAATAATGTTTACCAATGCGGACGGTGTCAGGTTCATTCCATAAATCTGTGCCGTCATTACGATAGCCGCTGCATAGTAGATACATCCACCATTCATGTTGATGGTTGCGCCAAGCGGCAGGGAGAACGATGATAACTCGGAAGATACGCCAAACTCATCATTCGTAACAGAGGTTGTGATCGGAAGAGAACCGCTGCTGCTGGTGGTGCTGGCCGTTACAACCCATACTTTCCAGATACCCTGCAGCCATTTCTTTACCGGGAACTTTGCCAGAAGCGCTACCATCGGAATATACATCAGTAAAACAAGGATTACATCGGAAGCATAAACCGTGAGAATCAGCTTTCCGAGCGGTCCAAAGATTTTCAGACCATATGCACCAACTGAATCTGCTAACAGTGCACATACACCAATCGGAGAAAACTCCATAACAATGGCTGTGATTTTATACATTGCATTGGCACAGCTCTGTACACCTGCTAAAAGGCGTTCCCCCTCTTTTCCCATCATGATAAGTGCTACGCCTAAGAATACCGAAAATACGATAATCTGCAGCATATTTGTGTTGGTAAAAGAAGTGAAAATGTTGGATGGGAACATATCAATTAACGTATCAATGATACTCGGCATCGCCTGCGCCTCATAATCAGTCGATTGTGATAACGCGGTTAAATCAAATCCTTTTCCTGGATTGATGATGTTTGCCATGATAAGCCCTAATCCTACACAGAGTGCAGATGTCAGCGCATACAGTCCAACCACCTTCACGCCAATGTTCCGAAGCTTTTTCAAGTCTCCTAAGCTCGCGACTCCCGCTGTGATGGAAAAGAATACCATCGGAACGACAATCATTTTAATCATATTTAAAAAGATGGTTCCCAGCGGTTTTACAATGGTTGCTTTTTCTCCAAATACGAGTCCGATGACAATACCAAGGCCAAAACCGATGAACGTCTTTGTCGCCAAGCTCAATTTCTTTTTTTCTTTCATGAATATTCCCCTTCTTGTGCAATACCCTCACTTACTGTTCACACATATGTGACCACCATGTTGTTTCACAGCACTTTCTATTTCAAAAGTGCCTGCTTTAAACAACCTCCTCTATGCTATATTCTCTCCCAGATTTCATTTCCCCAAATGTCCTCCGGGAGAGAGGTATCTGCAGTTCCGGGTAAATTTCCCAATTCACCTGCAAAACATGCCTTCCGTGAACTCTTCCGGATGTCCTGCATTCCGGAAATGCATCTTTGCCATGTTTTGCAATTAGTATGCTCTTGTCATCGCACCGTCTAACAGGATGGTCTGACCAGATACGTATGTATTTGCCTCGGAGCACAGCCATGTAGCCAGACGTCCGTATTCATCGATGGTGCCGTAGCGTCCCATCGGGAACTTCTTCAGGTCTTCCTTCTCGTAATCTGCTACGCTGATGCCAGCCTTGTCTGCACGCATCTTGTTCAGATTCTCAATTCTTGCGGTGCCGATACGACCTGGTCCAATGACATTGACTAAGATATTGTCTTTGCCGACCTCACTCGCCAGGGTCTTGCTCATGCCGACAACGCCCATTCTCATGGTATTGGAAAGAATCAGGTTGTCCAGGCAGTCCTTAACGGAAGAAGAAGTTGAGTTTACGATACGGCCGCCGCCGAGACGTTTCATGGACGGGAGTACCGCACGGATGGTTCTTACGTAGGAGAGCAGGCACATCTCAAAAGCGCCCTCCCATGCCGCATCATCAAAGCTTACGAACGGTCCCGGCTTCGGACCCGGACACATATTTACGAGTGCGTAGATATCGCCCAGTGTTTCAACGGTGTGTTTTACAAGTGCCTCGATGTCCTCCGCCTTGTTAACATCGCAGAGGAAGGTCTCCGGACGGTTTCCGGTTTCTTTCTCAATCTCAGCCTGTGCTTCCAGAAGCTGATCTTTAAACGGTTCTGCGGTACAAATCATAACCTTTGCACCTTCTCTTGCCATCTCGGTTGCAATTCCCTTGCCAAGTCCGGCTGCTGATGCCATACAGAGAACTACCTTGTCTTTTAATCCTAAATCCATACTGTTACCTCCTGTAAAATGAATATATAAAATGATTTGAATGTTCTGTTTGAATTTTTTATTTTCCTACACTTCCTTTTCCGGATGTTTTTTTAAGTCAACAACCGGGTTTACAAGTGGTGTCATCTCGAATCCGTCCGGTCCGGTGATGCGGCACTCTGCTACATCGCCATCCTGGATATGGAACGCTCTCGGTGTTCCGGTGGAAAGGATGTCTCCGGCGTACCAGCCCTGGATGCTGCTGTGCAGGGATACCAGACGCGGCGGTCTGTGGGTCATGTTTGCTACTACGTTTTCTGCATGAACTTCACCGTTGTGAACACTCTGGACCAGAAGTTCATTGACATCCGGTACCTCATCCGGGGTTACCAGCTCCGGACCGAAGGAGAAGAAGGTCGGGAAGTTCTTTACGATGGTTAAATATCTCGGGTTGCCGCTTACATAATCATTTCCCTTTAAGATGGACTCCTCAGTCATATCAAGGATGGTGGTGTAACCGACGATGGCATCCTGCCAGTTTTCTTCGGATATATCTCTGCAATCCTTGCCCATGATGATTCCAAGCTCTGCCTCTGCGGTGGTTTTCTGTGCTTCTTTCAACTTCGGAAGCAGGATTTCATCGTCCGGACCAATCAGGGTGTCTGCCTGTTTGAAGAAGCTTCCCGGAAATCCCTTCGGAGCTGCAGAACCGATGTCTCCGGCGTGGTCTGCATAGTTAAGGCCGATACCAAAGATACGTTTCGGGTTGCGGTAGAGCGGTCCGTATACAACTTTCTCGCTCGGAACCAGTCCCGGAATACTTTCCAGCTCTTCCTTGCCGCCTGCGTTATACCATTTTATCAGTCCCGGAATCTGCTGCTTCTGGATGAGACTCATGACATCCTCGGCCCATGCAGTTCCCTTTGCTGCATTCAGTGCCTCAATCGGAAGCACTCCATTCTTTAAGACGATACCGGCTTTTTCTGTTCCGTTCACTTTGATAGTTGCAAATCTCATATGGTTTCCTCCTTTATCTGTCAGAGATTGCTTCTTCAGAAGTTCTATTTGTCTGTTTCTTTTCATTTTGTTTCAGCGTCTGAAACCCAACCTCTTGAAGCTCTCTGTTTCTTTCTGACATTACTTTACCATTCCCACCAAAAATGTTCCAACTCTCTTTCGAATATGGACGTATAGGTAAATGGTTATGGACCATAACGTGTCTAAAATGATACTTGACCTTCCCTAATAAGCGAAAATACGCCTGGATACAGGCTTTCCTTGTAGTTGGAGGAAGTGGAAATGCCTGTTCCAGACGTATGATTTTAAATATATATAATCGTTTTATTAGGTCAGTTTACAAGGAACTACACGCAGACCACGAAACGGGGGCTGCTGACAACAAATAAAGGCTGAGTATCAAGCACCGGGAAAGTGCGAGATATTCAGCCTGTTTTGTTGTCCGGGGTTTCCAAAGGGGCTTGCCCCTTGGCACACGACTTTGCTTGCAAAGTGTAGTGTGTTATACGCTCTGTCGGCGTTGCTGCGAAAATAAGGTTGCCGCCGGGGAGGGCAAAGGCGTTTGAAGCAGCAGGAAAACAGGGTTGTGATTGCGTGACGTGGAGCCGCAAGCGCAGGACTGGTTTCATCAGCAGACAGGGCGTATATGAAAGTCCCCGTTCCTCGTTCTACACCGAACTTGTGGACACACTCCCGTAAAAACTGAAATTTTAGACTATTTGTAAATAAACCTTTATATTATCCCAAGTGAAATTTTTAATTCTAATATGCGTAAAACAGATTCATCGATTCGTTCCTCTGTAATTTCTCCCTGTTTGACTGCTTCAAGTATGGCTGGAATTTGCACCTCAAAATCTGTGCAGCATAACATATCATTTCCTGCCTTCACAGCTTGAACTGCAATTTTTGTGTCTTCTGCAAAATTGCGCACACCATCCATAGCTAAGTCATCTGTAATAATAACTCCAGTAAATTTTAATTCTTCCCGCAGGATTTTGTGTACCTGTGAAGACAGCGAAGCAGAGGTTTGACTATCCATGCAGGATACCACATTATGAGAAACTAATACCATATTGGCTCCAGAATCAATTCCTGCTTGAAACGGCAAGAAATCTGAGTTCAAAAATGTTTCATAGGTGCGATTATCATAAGCAATACCTGTATGTGTATCCACATTATTTCCGTACCCGGGGAAATGCTTTAGGACGCTCCCCATACCTTCTTGAAACATGGTTTGCACAACTAAGTGGACATAAGCGGCAGTTTGCTCTGCGTTCTGTCCAAAACTCCGGTCATAAATAAAATCCTCTGGATTTTGCGAAACATCGCAGATTGGGGCAAAGTTCAAATTAATCCCCAAACTATTCAATAATTCACATTTTTCTTGTGTGTCACTTTGAATCAAATCAAAGCCACCTTCAGCATAGAGTTCTTGAGGGGACCAGAAAGGCACAGCTCGCAAATTAGGGTTTGTGCTAACACGGTTGACAGTGCCTCCTTCTTCATCTACTCCGATAAACATGGGGATTTTTGCTGCACTTTGGTAACTTTGAATATTCTGGATAATTTCATCTCTTGTTTTTCCAGAAAAGTCTCGGCTAAAAAGAATATAACCTCCAAGATTATACTCCTTTACCTTCTGTACGCTATTTATTTCGGGACAGCGTGCAATAAACATCTGTCCAACTTTTTCTTCCAGCGTCATTGCATTTAGAATTTCTTGTGCTTTCTGTGTCACGGAAGCAGAAGGGGGACTTGGCTCTGTTTCACCAGTTGTTGGTTCAGGATTTTCGGTATTCAAACTGGAATCCGTAACCGTAATGGAAAGTAATTCAACCTCTTGTACAGATGCATTCAAATCCAATTTGCCATGATATGAAACTGTCACTGGATTCCCAATCACTATTCCTGTCTCACCAGTTGAAATATTTACACCTTCTGTTCCAAAATAATATTCACGATTATCCTCACCTTGAACAGTTAGAGTATTCATTGTTGCATCTTTTACAGTTCCTCGAAGCTCTTGTGCAGGTTCAGTTGTACTTGAATTTCCAATAATTTCTATTGTTGCCTCAGACGAGTTTTCCAACAAAATATTATTTACTTTATGCAAACTGGCTATCGCAATGCCTGCACATACAAGAAGCAAGATAATCACACTAAAAATAAGCACTTTATTCCTTTTTTCTTTTTTTACCCGTCTCATGTAATCCTCCTGATTGTTTTATAAAACTACATATATTTTTCTGCAATTATTTTCCTACCTGCTCCATCATCCTCTTTGCCAACTGCCGGAACTGTTCCGCCGTTTCCTCGTCCATCGGAAGAAACTTCCCAATCTGTCCGGCAATCATAGCAGTTACATCGTCCATAGAAAGCAGCTCCTGCTGGTGGTCTTTCATGGTTTCCTGCATGGTTTGGAACATAGCGGTGGTCACAGCTTCTCCTGGCTGTTCTCTGTTGTCCATATCTTTCTTAATATCTCGCAGGATAGCAAGAAATACATTCTTGATTTTTTCAATTTCCGCTTCATGTTCTCCCATCTTCTGTGCGTTCAGAAGTTGCAAATCCTGTTTTGCTTCTGCCCGATGTTCCGGGTGTTCTTTCATCAGATCGGACAAGGAAGCCGTTTCCAGTTCAATCAGCTGATTTCGTGCCATGATACCCTTTGCCGCTGTGTCTTGAAAATAAATCCGTATCAAATCCATCAGTTTCGGGAAGTTCCTGTGTTCCAACAGACGGTTAAGGATTTGCACATCGACTGTACCTGCCACAAGCCCTCTCACAGCTCCCTCGGACAATCCTAATTCAGAAATATCATAACTTTTACGGACACTCAAGGTGGACAAGCCTAATATGTAGTCCGTTGATACCTTAAATTCCTTTGCCACGCCTATGAGAATATCGCTGCTGACCGTCTTTGTTTCCCCACTGACAATGCGGCTCAACTGGGAAGCAGATACGCCTATCTTCTCCGCAAGTTGCTTTTGAGAAATATGATTGCCGTTGCACAAATCAGAAATCCTTTGTCCGGGTGTTCCGGGTAAAGCCATACACAGCACCTCCTTTTCCTATTTCCCATTATACAAGAAAATTGCAGAACTGCAATTTTGAAATTGAATATTGCCCTAAAATGCAATTCTCGCAAGATTCCGGGAATTGCATTTTTTTCGTGTAGACTTAGGGTAGTTCATCGATGAACTGCACCTTGAAAAATGAATGACCATCCGAAAAGGAATACCCCGGCAGGGGAAGCACCGCAACGAGCCACTTCGGGACAAAATGTCCCGAAGTCCGGGGAGCGTGCCAACGCTGGAACACGCCGCAGGAATGGGGCAGGAAGCCTTTTCGGGGAGAACGGCAAAGGAAAAATGGAGGGAACACATGAGAGAGAACCCATATAAACAACTGCCGCCCATAGAGCGCAAGCCGGACGGCTCCCTTTACCGCATGACACCGACACAGAGGAAACAGGCAAACGCCCTGATCCGCCGGGAGTGCTGCTGTTATGAGGACGGGAACTGTATGTTCCTTGACGATGGAGACATCCACGCCTGCCCCCAGACCATTTCTTTCTCGGTCTGCTGCAAGTGGTTCCGCTGGTCGGTCTTGCCGCAAATCGGAACGCTGGAAGCGGAGGTTTTCCGGGATAAGGAGCTAAAACGCTGTGCGGTCTGCGGCAGAGTGTTCGTCCCAAAGTCCAACCGGGCGAAATACTGTCCCGACTGCGCCGCCAGAGTTCACAGGCGGCAGAAAACAGAAAGTGAACGGAAAAGGAGGTCTTGTGTGGACAGTTAGGGGCTGAAAAGTCCTTGATTTACAAGGCTTTACAAGCACAGAACAGGGGTAGGCAATAGAAACTACCGTCTGCCCCCGGAAACAGGCTTCTAACCGTCCACAAAACACGATATGACAAACACCATTTATATCCATCAGCCGGAAAAGGTGGTCAGCTTTATCCGGCTTCCCAATTTCCTCTTTGAAGCCCCCACATTCACACCCCTGTCCAACGAAGCAAAGGTACTGTACGCCTTTATCCTGCGCCGGACAGACCTGTCCCGGAAAAACGGCTGGGCGGACGAATATGGGCGCATTTACCTCTACTATCCCATCAATGAGGTAGTGGAACTGCTCCACTGCGGGTGGCAGAAGGCGGTCAACACCCTGCGGGAGCTGCAATATGCCGGACTGGTGGAGATCCAGAAGCAGGGCTGTGGAAAACCCAACCGCATTTACCCCAAATCCTATGAAGCGGTTCCAAACACCGACTTCAAGAAATCCGGTTATGGTACGCCGGAGGACTGAAAACCGCACTCCACAAGTACGATAATCAATCCTCTTGAAGTACGAAAACCGGACGGTATATAGAAATACAGAGATTAAAACGATTTTATTTATATCTTATCCATTCCTATCCTATCTGAGATATTTTCTGCGGGATTTTCCTGTGGAAAAGTCCCGGAAAAGAACGGAATAGGGAAAGGAGTTTCATGGCACAACACGCAATCTTGCGATTTGAAAAACACAAAGGCAATCCGGCAAGACCGCTGGAAGCCCATCACGAACGGCAAAAGGAACAGTACGCCAGCAATCCCGACATTGACACAAGCCGGAGTAAATACAACTTCCATATCGTCAAGCCGGAGAGCCGCTATTACCATTTCATTCAGAGCCGCATTGAACAAGCCGGATGCCGCACCCGCAAGGATAGCACACGCTTTGTCGATACGCTGATAACCGCCAGCCCGGAGTTTTTCAAGAAAAAATCCCCAAAGGAGATACAGGCGTTTTTCCAGAGGGCGGCTGATTTCTTAATCGGGCGGGTAGGGAAAGAAAATATCGTGTCGGCGGTGGTACACATGGACGAGAAAACGCCCCACCTGCATTTGGTCTTTGTCCCGTTGACAGAGGACAACCGCCTGTGTGCAAAGGAGATTATTGGGAATAGAGCCAACCTCACAAAATGGCAGGACGATTTTCACGCCTATATGGTGGAGAAATATCCCGACTTGGAGCGTGGGGAAAGTGCCAGCAAGACAGGCAGGAAGCATATCCCCACCCGTTTGTTTAAGCAGGCGGTCAATCTCTCCAAACAGGCAAGAGCCATTGAAGCCACGCTGGACGGTATTACCCCGTTCAATGCCGGAAAGAAGAAAGAGGAAGCCCTCTCCCTGCTGAAAAAGTGGTTTCCGCAGATGGAGAACTTCTTCGGACAGTTCAAAAAATACAAGGTCACGATAAACGACCTTTTGGCAGAAAATGAACAGTTGGAAGCCAGAGCCAAAGCCAGCGAAAAAGGCAAGATGAAAGATACGATGGAACGGGCAAAGCTGGAAAGCGAGCTGAAAGACATTCAGCGGCTGGTAGACCGTATCCCGCCGGAGGTGCTGGCAGAACTGAAACGGCAGCAGCGGCACACAAGGGAACGGTGATCGATGACAGAAAACATTTCACGCCGCGGTATGACGGCACTGCACTTTGAAAATTAAATACGGAGGTACTATGGAGCATATCAGATACAAGAAAGAAACCGAAGTCGTGACTTTTCAGAGAAAGGAAATCACGCTGGAAAATCTCTCCCCGGTGTTCACGCCGGAGCAGGAAGCGGCAAAACGCCGGGAGCTGGAACAGCAGCTTTATGAGGTGTTCCGCAAGTATGCCGACAAACGGCAGAGTGAGGAAGCCGGGGCATAAGGTTTTCCAAAGCCATCGTTGATTTGCGGGGCTGCTGACGGTATAATAAAGGTGTCAGCAGCTCCGTTTCTTTTTTAAGAAAAGGAGCGACAATATGAATAATCGAATAGACGCAATCTATGCAAGACAATCGGTAGACAAAAAGGACAGCATTTCCATTGAAAGCCAAATTGAATTTTGCAAATACGAGTTGAAAGGCGGTAACTGCAAGGAATACACAGACAAAGGGTACAGCGGCAAGAATACAGACCGTCCGAAGTTTCAAGAACTGGTGCGGGACATCAAGCGGGGCTTAATTGCAAAGGTCGTGGTTTACAAGCTCGACCGTATCAGCCGTTCCATTCTGGACTTTGCCAACATGATGGAGCTGTTCCAGCAGTACAATGTAGAGTTTGTGTTCTCTACGGAAAAGTTTGATACCTCCACCCCGATGGGGCGGGCGATGTTAAATATCTGTATCGTGTTCGCCCAGCTTGAGAGGGAAACCATACAGAAGCGAGTAACGGACGCTTACTATTCCCGCAGCCAGCGAGGTTTCAAGATGGGTGGGAAAGCCCCTTACGGCTTCCATACAGAGCCGATTAAGATGGACGGTATCAATACAAAAAAGCTGGTGGTAAATCCAGACGAAGCGGCAAATATCCGGCTGATGTTTGAGATGTATGCTCAGCCCACAACCTCCTACGGGGACATTACCCGGTACTTTGCCGAACAGGGGATTTTGTTCCATGGCAAAGATCTGATACGCCCCACGCTGGCGCAGATGTTACGCAATCCTGTCTATGTGCAGGCAGACCTTGATGTGTATGAGTTTTTCAAAAGTCAAGGGACGGTCATTGTCAATGACGCTGCCGATTTTACTGGCATGAACGGCTGCTATCTGTATCAAGGGCGGGATGTGAAGCCCAGCAAAAAGAACGACTTGAAAGACCAAATGCTGGTACTGGCTCCCCATGAGGGCATTGTCCCCTCTTACATCTGGCTGACCTGCCGCAAGAAGCTGATGAACAACATGAAAATCCAGTCTGCCCGGAAAGCCACCCATACATGGCTGGCGGGAAAAATCAAGTGCGGGAACTGAGGGTATGCCCTTATGAGTATCTTCAATTCCTCCGGCAAGCAATACCTTCGCTGTACGAAACGGCTGGACAATAAAAGCTGTGCCGGGTGCGGGAAAATCATCACTTCGGAGCTGGAAGCGGTTGTTTATCAGCAGATGGTAAAGAAACTGGCAAGCTACAAGACTCTGACAGGCAGAAAGAAAGCGGCAAAGGCAAATCAGAAAATTGCAGCACTGCAAGTGGAGCTTGCCCATGTGGACAGCGAGATTGAAAAGCTGGTGGACAGTCTGACGGGTGCAACCCCCGTCAGATACCTACCCTGTGTAGTCCCTTGTAAACTGTACTTTATGGCTTTTATAAGTTAATCATTCTAGTAGTATGTTTGATGTCCATAGGAGAATCCTTATGCCTGTCCATGGCACTGAGAATTTGAACACTTATTTTAATATGTAGCCTTGAAAAACGGCACCAGTGCAATCGCTTTCGCACAGTCATGGGAATAGCCGCCGCCTAGGCTCTGCATCCGAGTTTCTATTTTTTCAGCTATGGGATATACTCCAGTATTTTATCTGGTTAAAAATCCGAGTTATTTTTAAATATGGCACTATAAGCAATTTCCTATCAGTATTTTGTGAAATTTTAAACTATTTTTTAGCCAGTAGAATGTATTTGATAAAATCATCTACTGTTGCCCCCACGCCCGGATAGCGCTTCATCGACAAAAGGATTGCACGCTTTGCCAGCGGATCGCCAATCTTGTAATAACAGAGTTTTTCCGTTTTCTCTGTGTATTTCAGCAGTGCATCCCTAAAAAAGATGATACCGGACTGTCCGCTCCGCGCCACATTATAGGCAGTCTGAAGCTGATCAAAATACATAATCACCTTCGGCTCGAAACCAGCGTGGGCGCAGATATCCATACTCCTTTTATAAGAATCCTGATTCTTTTTCAGCATCAGAAATGGTTCTTTCGAGACTTTGGAAAGGTCCACCGCACGCACCGCTTCATCCAGAAAACTCCGCTCCAGGATTGATTCCCTGGAGATCTGGAACTCTTTCAGCTTCTCATTCACAGCAAAGGAAGCAGGAACCGCCATAATCATATACTCATACCCCAGCGTCACACTCTCAAACATCTCCGGGTCGAGTGCCTCGACATCCATCGTGATATCAAACTGCCCGGTTCTAAGCCCAGCATCCATCCCTGAAATATCCGTCTCCGTCACGTTGATCCGGCACTTTGGATTCAGTCTGCAATAGCCCCGGATCACCTCCGGAAGAAAATACGCACAGAAATATCCGGAGCTTCCGATGTTAATCACACCGGAACGGATACCCGCCAGCTCTGCAAAATGCTGCTCCATCTCATTGCTGAGCTCGTATATCTTCCGCGTTTTTTCCAGATAATACTGCCCCGCCGGGGTCAGTGCCACCGGGTTCACATTCCGGTCAAAAAGCGAGATCCCATATAACTCTTTCTCAATCTTTTTAATCGCGCCGCTGAGCGCTGGCTGGGATATATAGAGTTTTTGGGCTGCTTTTGAAAAACTTCCTTCCTTCGCAATTTCCATCACGTATTCATACTCACGCTTACTGAACATACTCCCATCCCTCCATTGTATCTTTATGTACTACTTTATCTTTTGTCCGGTTATATGTTTAAGCCACTCCCCGAAAAAAAGTAAAAATATTTTTTTATGCCATTATAACGAGTTCTTTTTATCACGTCAATTCTGTAATGTATACCATTTTTACACAATTTTCAGTCTCTGAACAACAATCGAGCATTTTTCACTGTTACTGTATGAGACGCTCTTTCCTATAAAACAACGAAAAAGACGCTATGCAGAAGCCTCATTACTTCTTACACAGCGTCTTTTTATCCGAAATTTTATCGAACATCTAAGTTCCGATTATTCAGCCTGCTCAGACTCTTTCTTTGCGTTCAGGTACTCCTGGATGTTTGCCATAACCTCGTCTGCGTTCAGACCGTGTACCATGCAAGCCTCCTCCAGAGACTCACCGATCGAAGACGGACAGCCAACACAGTGCATGCCTGCCTCCATCAGAACATATGCAATACCCATATCATACTGAAGCATCTCGCCCATCGTGGTTGCTTTTGTGATTTCCATGATAAATTTTCCTTTCTATTCATACTTGCAGTCTCTTACGCAGCTTTGCGGTTTTCACCGCCGCTGCAAAAACACCGCGATTATTCTTATGCTTTCTTATATTAACACGAATCGCGCGGTTTTACTATCTTTTTTTGTGAAACATAGAAAATGTTACGATTCACTGGAAAAATTTTTCTGAGCTGAAAATTTTGTACAATCCGGCAGCAGCATTACTCTTCTCTTGCATCCTCTTCTTATTTCTCTTATAATTACCATGATTGTTCTATGTTTTCCTGTATTGAGAATACGATAGTCACTGGCTCCGTTTTTCTGCCTGTGTCGGAAAACATTTTGATTTTTATACATTAAGGAGTTTTATAAAATGGATCCCTTTTCCATGTTAGAATTACTATTATCCGAAAACCAGTTCGAACTTATTCTCCCGGAAACCGGCACTTCTGCTCCCGACACGATCCGCCTAGTTTACCTGATGAATGATGCAGTCGAAAGTTTCCTCCTCTTCCACAACGCCCGCCTGACCGGTACCTACGATCCGGCATACGAGGGCGAACTCGATGCCCTCTTAACCCAGGATGAAAACGAACGCTATGCCCTGATCGTCCATCAGGGAGACTCGGTTGTCACACTCTTTTTCGAAGATCTGACTCTCGAAAATCACTACTATGACTACAGTCAGCTCGGGCACTTCTGGATGAAAGGCTACGAATACCTCCGCCAGCTCGAATACCGCATCGCCATCCTGCGCGACAAACTCGACTATCTGGGGGAAAACTCCTGCAACGCAAACGAGCGGGAGCTTGCCTCCCTCGCGGAATTTCCCCCACTGAACGTCTGCTGCTACCCGGCGGTCCCGGAAAAATACCGCGTCATCCGTGAAAATCCCTGGCATCTCTCCGAAGACGCTTCGCGCGTCTTCCGGTCCATCGCCGTCGAAGCCGGTGATCCAAAACTGCTACATCGCCTGAAAGACTATGAGCAGCACCCCACCAAGCGCCGCGCCCGTCAGATTGCCCGCCTCCTGCACCGGAACGCCCATGCCAAGACAGTCGATCTCCTGACCCGGAAGCTTCAAAAAGCCTCTTCCGCCTACCCGTCCCGCACCTTCGGAAAAGCCCAGCAGACCCGTCACCTGGCTCTCGAACTTTTTGCCAAAAAAAGACAGAAAGAGCTTGAAAAGCGCGGCATCCGCTCCGAACTGCTGCGTGAAGAACCCTTTACGACAGCGCAGGATTCGATTGAATTTAAGATGCATTTAATGATATGGGAGAAAGGGATTTTGAACCGTAAGGCGCGGATTGAGACTTGGGAAGATCAATAACATAATCTATTGCAACAGATCCTGCCGGTTGCAGTACTCTGTATGCAGCAACTTATGTGACAGCTCCCCGCACGGCTCTCCCAGATACGTCTCATAAATCCTCTGGATCGCCGGGTTCTTGTGCGACTGTCTGACCGGAAGCTCTGCCTCTGCTTCATAGATGGCTTTCTTCCGCTTCTCCATGATCGACCATGTCTTAGGCGGATTTCCACCGCCGCCGATGCAGCCACCCAGACACGCCATGATCTCGATAAACTGATAATCAGCGGTTCCGTTTTTTACCTTTTCCAGCAAAACTTTCGCATTTTTAATGCCATGTGCCACCGCTACCTTGATGACTCTGCCGTTCAAATCAACCTGCGATTCCTTGATTCCCTCAAAACCGCGGACCGGCGTATAGTCGAGATGTTCCATCTCTTTGCCGGTTACCACCGCATAAACGGTGCGGAGTGCCGCCTCCATGACACCGCCGGTCGCGCCGAAGATAAGTCCCGCGCCGCTGCCCTCGCCAAATGGGTCGTCAAACGGCGTATCCGGAAGCTCTGCAAAATCGATTCCGCCCGCGCGGATCAGCGCTGCCAGCTCCTGCACGGTAATGGAAATATCCACATCCTGATAGCCGCTGTCCCTCATTTCCGGACGGGTACACTCAAATTTCTTTGCCGTACACGGCATAACGGAAACACTGCAGATCTCGCCCGGATCGATGCCCTCGCGCTTCGCGAACCAGGTCTTGATCAGCGCACCGAACATCTGCTGCGGGGATTTTGCCGTCGATAAATGCTTCGTGTACTCCGGCGCGTAAGTCTCACAGTATTTAACCCACGCCGGACAGCAGGAGGTGATCATCGGCAGAGTTCCGCCATTCTGCAGGCGGTTTAACAGTTCCGTTCCCTCCTCCAGGATCGTCAGATCCGCGGAAAAATCGGAATCAAATACCTTGTAAAAGCCCAGGCGCTTAAGTGCCGACACCAGACGTCCCGTGCTGACAACACCCGGCTGCTCGCCCAGTGCCTCCGCCAGCGTAATGCGGACGGACGGAGCCACCTGAATAATCAGTTTTTTGCCTAATTCTTTCTGGCGATATAACCCGTAGGTATGATAATGCACCGTCAATGCTCCGGTCGGACACACCTGCACGCACTGGCCGCAGTTAATACAGTTGGTATCAGCCAGTTTTTCCCCATAGGCCGGGGCGATCAGCGTATGGAATCCACGGTTTTCCTTCGAAAGGACGTTGATTCCCTGAATCTCATTGCAGACCTCCATACAACGCCCGCACAGAATACATTTCTGCGGATTCCGCATGATGGCCGGGGAACTCCAGTCCTCCTTCTGATGGCGGAGCTGCTTGTCATAGCGGATATCGAGGTGCATTCCGACATCCTGCGCTACCTTCTGCAGATCGCATTTTCCGTCCTTCGGACATACGAGGCATTCCTGCGGATGTCTCGCAAAAATCAGTTCCAGAATATTTCTTCTCGCTTTCAGTACCTTCGGGGAGGCCGTCTGCACGACCATTCCCTCCGAAACCGGTGTACTGCACGCCGTCGGAAGCAGTCTCTGTCCTTCTACCTCGACCACGCAGATGCGGCAGACCGCCTTGATGCTCAGATCCTCATGATAACAGAGAGTCGGAATGTGGATACAGGCTTTTTTCGCCGCCTGTAGGATCGTCGTTCCTTCCTCCACCTCTACCGGCTGCCCGTCGATTGTCAGATGTACCATCATGCTTCTCTTCCTCCTCTCCGCTCAAATCGTCCCGCGTAGGATGTTCCCCGGCTGCGGTGTCTCGCATACGCGTCATACGAATCATACATGACATCGCGTTCACCGACTGCTGCACGCCGTCTTCCCATCCGGCTGTTTCCATCGTTTCTATAATCTTCTTCTGCTTCATAAATTCCTTCCGCCACGGCTGCCTGAGCGCAGACCGGGCAGTAATCGCGGTCGATGTGCGCCAGATATTCCTTACGGAAGTTCTGGATGCTCGTCTGCACCGGAACAGCGGTCGAATGTCCCAGACCACACAGGGCAGTCAGGCGCATCGTCTCCGTCAGCTCATCGATTTTTTCCAGATCCGGCAGAGTCGCCAGCCCCCGGCTGATGCGGGTAACCAGATTGTAAAGCTGCTGGCCGCCCTCGCGGCACGGTGTACATTTTCCGCATGACTCGCCGCGGAAGAAGTCCAAATTGTTTCGCACAATATCTACAATACAGTTGCTGTCGTCGATGACCAGAATCGTACCGCAGCCAAGACGTCCGCCGGATGCCGAAACTGTATCAATATCCAGTGTCATATCGATCTGATCGGCATTGATGATCGCACCGGAGGTACCACCGGTCTGCACGCCCAGAAGCCCTTTTCCATCCGCGATGCCGCCGCACACTTCATAAATGATATCTTTGAGGTTCACGCCCATCGGAAATTCAAATACGCCCCTGCGGACTACATTTCCACAGACCGTAAAAAGCTTTGTGCCAGGGCTGTTTGCCGTGCCGATGCTGCGGTACCACTCCGCTCCGTTTAAGAGGATCGGTGCAATATTCGCCAGCGTCTCTACGTTATTTAACATGGTCGGTTTTCCAAAGAGTCCGTGAATGCTCGGAAACGGCGGACGGAAACGTGGCTCGCCTCGTTTTCCCTCAATGGACTCAAACAATGCCGTCTCCTCGCCGCAGACGTAAGCACCCGCACCAGAGCGGAACTTGATTTCAAAGTCAAAACCGCTCTCCATCATATTTTTTCCTAAAAATCCGCGTTTTTCCGCATCCTCCAGCGCATCTTTTAATACCGGGAACAAATATGTATACTCGGCTCTCAGATAGATATATCCGGTATGGGCGCCGACTGCTTTTCCAGCAATCGCCATGCCCTCGAAGACCGCACACGGGTCGGTCGAGAGAAGAATCCGGTCTTTATTCGTTCCCGGCTCTCCCTCATCGGCGTTACAGACGATGTATCTCGTTGGGTCAGATGCGTGGGCGGTAAACTCCATCTTTCGGTAGGTCGGGAATCCCGCACCGCCGCGTCCACGAAGTCCGGAGGCGCGGATCACATCGATAATCGCTTCACTGTCCATCGAAAGTGCTTTTTTCAGCGCTTCAAATCCGCCGCGGTCCGCATACTCCTGTGAACTTCTCGGATTAATCTTGCCGCGGTTTTTCAGCAATACGTGCATTTCCTCCATACTATTCCACATCCTCCCGTATATATTGTTTGATAATATCCCGCACCGATTCCGGCGTCAGGTTGCCGTACACGTGCTCATTGATCATGATCGCCGGGGATATTTCACACAGTCCCAGGCAGGGACAGTATTCCAGGGTGAACCTTCCGTCCTCGGTCGTCTCCCCGATGCTGATGCCGAGCTGATCCTCCAGCGCCTGAACGACCGCCTGCGCCCCATGTACGTGGCACGGCGCGCTCTTGCACATCCGGACAATGTAGCGCCCCCTCGGTTTTACCGACAGCATCGCATAAAAGGTGATGAAACTGTACACCTTGTTCATCGGAATATCCATCTCCCTGGCGATAACTGACGCCACCTCCTTGGAAAATGCCGACACAACCTTCTGCGCCCGGATGATCACTGTCATCAGCATATCCGGTCTGCCCTTGTATTCCGCCGCAATCGCAGCCACCTGTACCAGCTTTGAAGCCGGTGTCTTATATACATAACTGTCCCTGTCCATCCTGCTCCCTCACTTTCAGTTTGTATTTTTCCAAACTTATTTTTTGTTTGACTAACTGTCTGTTTGATTTTTTCTCAATTATAGGGATGCACTGACAAATTGTCAAGAAAAACTTACAGTTTGGTTTGTTAATTGACAAACAGTTTGTCTGAGAGTATGATGAAAGAAACAGGTTTGCTCTCATTTCCCGTTATCTTGTACCTGAATTTTTGATTTTTAAACAAAAAAGGAGAACATTCTCTTATTTATGTTCCCTATCTACTAACTTTTTTCTATAGAAACAGGATTGACGCAGCAAAATGAACGCGATAAAATTTTTTTCAGGAACTTTGACAAAAGAAAGACAATCCCTGTGCATTTCATTTTCCGAATTATTTTAAGCCGCAAAATTTTGCGATACACACTCGGGGCACAGAGCACCCCAAAGGAGGTATTCATGGAAATTTCCAACTACATGGACTTTCAGTTTCTCATCCGTTTTCTCGAAGGACTTCAAAAGTTTCTCGGAGATAACTGTGAGATCATCGTCCACGATTACCGCAAAGGCTACGATCACACGATCGTCTACGCATTCAACTCACAGCTAAGCGGGCGCGACGTCGGCGGTTCCCCGCGCGGCGGCATGATCACACAGCTCGGCAATGATATCGAGCCGCTCAAGCATTCGATCATTTCCCTCGATACCAGCCAGAAAGACCGGCTTTTTAAGTCCTGCACAACGCTCATCGAGGACGAACATCACAAAATTATCGGATCTGTCTGCTTAAATATGGATGTTCGCGATCTCTATCTGGCACAGAGCGCCCTGCAAAATCTGATCGGACGCCCAGGCACCATCGGCGTATCGGCAGCTGTGGGCGCACAGATCGACGGCATGTCTGGCTGCACACCATCCGGAATGGCTTCTGATGGCGCCTTTTCAGGAACTGGCAGCACGGACGGCACGAATGGCGCAAATCAGGCAGCCATGTCTGACCGCGACTTTATTCTCAAAAAGAATGTCGATGATATTTTACAGCACTATATTTATCAGGCAGAGTCCATGATCGGAAAACCGATGATGCTGATGAACAAGGAGGAAAAAATTCGTGCACTCGACTATCTTGACCAGAAAGGCGTCTTCAAGATCACAAAAACCAGCCTGCTCCTGTGCGACGCGATGCAGATTTCCAAGTATACACTGTATAATTATCTGGAAGAAGCGCGGATTTCACGAAAGAGTGAAACGAATGAATAAGAATCATAAACTAATTCTTTCAACCTCTGTTTGCTTATCCTTTTATTCATTTTAAAATATAAAAGACCTGAAGAGCAGCCATTTACCGCACCTTTCAGGTCTTTTTATATTCATTTACCATATTTACATTATTTTCTCAATTTTTCTAGTATTCTTTCTATTATTGTTGCTTCTTACCTATTCTTTTTATCCTATAAACAGACACCACGCCGGAATCGTAATCATCGAAATCAGCGTCGTGAGCACTACCGTTTTCGCTGCAAACGGTGCATCGCTGTCATAGCGCGCCGCAAAGATCGCTGCAGTTGCACCGGCTGGCATTCCCGTCATGATGACTGCCACACCTGCTGCCACCGAATCCAATCCGGCCGCCAGGCTGATTCCATATGCCAGAAGCGGAAGAAGGAACAGACGGAGCACACTGAATTTGAGGGCCGTCGGATTAATAATCTCACGCAGTTTCACATCGGTCAGAATCGTACCGATAATAAACATCGTCAGCGCCGAGTTACAGTTTCCAATGTAGGTAACCGTCGATTTCAGCACGCCCGGAAGCTGCAGCTGTGTCGCCATCAGGAACATACCGATGTAGACACCGACCAGACACGGGTGCGTCAGGACATTTTTCAATACCTTTTTCCGGTCAGAACCGCCTCCAACAAAATAGGATGTACCCGCCGACCACATGACAACGCGCATCGGAATCAGGAAAATGGATGCGTAGAGAAGTCCCATACTTCCATATACGCCTTCCGCAACCGGGTTTCCGAGGAATCCGCCGTTGGAAACGATCGTACAGTATTGAAGCACCTTCCGGTGCTGCTCTGAATATCCCTTAAACAGCACTTTGTTGAGTGCCACACAGACAAGCTGCAAGACAAATCCAACCGCCAACAGCAACCCGCACGTTTTAAAAATCGAAGCATCAAATGAAATCAGGCACGATTTCACAATATTGCAGGGAATCACGATATTCACGCAGAGATCCGTCAGACATTTTTCGCCTTCCTTGCTGATGATCCCGCGCCGTTTCAGTACCGCACCCGCCAGTATCATCAAGAATAAAGAACCCTGTAGGTTGCAAAGTTCGAGTAAATTCATATGGCTCTTCCTCCTTTTCCTACGGCCTTCTTATGAGACGAACCAAAAAACTCCAGATCGGCAGTATGTACAGATACGACGCCACCACCACACTCGCAATCGGAGCACCGACGGCTGCCAGAGGAACGGCTCCGGCGATCGACCACGGAACCAGCGGTGCCAGCACAACCGCCGTATTTTCCAGATCGATTGCAAATCGTTTATTATCTGGATTTCCTTCCTTGCAGAGCTGATGGGTCAGCATGATCGAAAGCGTCTGGTTACAAGCGATCATGGAAGCAACTGCCGCCACCGCAAAGGTCGCACCAAACGGAGTAATTTTCCGGCTCAACGCCTCTATTTTCCCCTGAATCGGCTTCAAGAGCCCAGTTCCCTCGAAAATTCCTGCATAACAGGAGGACAGGCTCACAATCGCAGCCACCTTAATCATTGATTTCAGGCCGCCGCCGTTCATCATAGCATTGAGCGCCGGATCGCTTGCCTGATAACCGGTCAGGCACATCTGTAAAATTTCTTCGATTGTCCGCCCCTGCAGCACCACGCTCAGAAACGCCGCCAACACAATGCTGATCAGCATCGTTTTCTTGACCTCCACCCGGAACACAGACAGCACCAGGATAATCGCCGCTGGGATCACCGCGCTCCAATGAAGTACAAAACGATTGGAAAACAGCCCTTCCACATCCATCCGTCCGTTTCCGGCACTCATGGAACGTCCCACTATATAATAGAGAATACATGTAGCCACAAATGGCACCAGCGATGTCTTTACCATTTCGCGGATATTTTCATAAATATCCGTCTTCGTCAGCACACAGACAAGATTCGCGCTGGACGATACCGGTGAACAGCGGTCGCCAAAATAGATGCCAGAAAGAATCGCGCCGCCGATCCAGAACGGGTCAAGCTCCATCGCACGTCCCATCGCCATACAGATAACACCCATCGTCGCGCCGGTTCCAAAGGAGGTTCCGGTCAGGATCGACACCATACAGTTAAGAAGGAACGCGATCACAAGAAATGCCGACGGCGACACCAGCTTCGACGACCAGCACACGATCACGGCGATCGTGCCGGACGCCCGCCACAGCGCTGTGATAAAGCCAATAAGTCCGAAAATCATCAGGATATTGCGGACGGTTTTAACGCCGGAAAGCGACATTTTTCCGAGTTCCGCAAGGCTGTGATTCCGAATCAAACCGTACACACAGAAGATCAGATAGCCGCCCGCCAGCGCCCAGAGCACCGATACGCCGGTAAACACGCAGCCTGCCAGCGCCGCGATAAATGCAAGTAATACAATTCCTTCTAACATAGCTTCACACTCTTTTCCCTACCAACCAGTTATTTTTCGCAGTAATTTTTTATTTTTTGATGTTTTTAGTATATTCCTGTTCTAACTCAATGTCCATCTGTTAATTTATGTATTAAATACAGTTTATTTTTGTATCCTTTAATTTAAGCTATTTCTGCCCTTCTGCCAACTCGGGTCTTCTTTCAGTTTCCCAAAAAATGTGTCCCCAGTGTTTTATAAACATCTTGGTTTTCTTCTACTTTCATCTTCCTCCTCATATACTTTTCTGACATACCCTCCCCGGAGATCTGCCATGCGAAGATTTCATCCTTTGATTACCGGAACCTTGCTCCTGACGGCAGTCGGATTTTTCTGCCGGATTCTCGGCTTTTTCTACCGCATCTTTCTCTCCCGGACGATCGGCGCCGAAGGTCTGGGTTTATATCAGATGATTTTTCCCATACATGGCATCGCATTTGCTCTCTGCGCCGGTCCAATCCAGACTTCGCTCTCCCGCCTGACCGCCGCCTCCCCGGAAAAGGGACGCGCCTTTTTGCGGGTCAGCCTCGCACTCTCACTATCGATCGCCCTGCCGCTGACCTCTTTGATCTACACCTTCGCCGATTTTCTCGCCGCGCGCGTCCTTCTTGCGCCCGAATGTGCGCCGCTTCTGCCCGCACTCGCCCTCTCGATCCCCTTCTGCGCGATCCATGCCTGCTGCTGCGGGTATTATTACGGGCTCAAAAAAACGGCAGTCCCGGCGTTTTCACAGGTGGTCGAGCAGTGCATCCGCATTTTCTCCGTCCTGCTGATCGTCCATGTCTGCCGCACGAACAGGATTCCGATCACGGTGCTGCTGGCTGTCTGGGGGCTGTTGATCGGGGAAGCGGCATCGGCGGTGTTCTGTCTGCTGGTTTATGGATGCTCGAAGCCTGCTGCCACACTGCAAAATACAGACACGCATATTTCCAGCTATTCTCGTCAAACACGAAAAAATACCACCCATTTTCAATACTCATCCCGTTCTACGCCCCCTTATACCCCTGACACTTCCAGCACCACGCCTCCCTCACAAAAAAAATCCGCCCACACTCCCCCCCTGCTCCTCCCCCTCCTCACCATGGCACTCCCCCTCATGGCGAATCGCCTCACGCTCAGCTTTCTCCAAAGCCTCGAAGCCATCTTTGTACCGAACCAGCTTCTCCTCTCCGGGCTCTCGCGGGTTGAATCGGTCAGTATTTACGGAGTTCTCACAGGCATGGCACTCCCCTTTGTCCTCTTTCCATCCGCCATTACCAACTCCCTCGCCGTCGTCCTGCTCCCGGCAGTCTCGGAGGCGCAGGCGCAGAATCAGCCGGACAAAATCGAACGCACCATCTCCATGGCACTCCGCTACAGCCTGTACATGGGAATTCTCTGCGTCGGGCTCTTCACCCGCTTCGGTCCAGCACTGGGCGAAACCTTTTACCACAACGCCGATGCCGGACGTTTCATCCAGATTTTATCCTGGCTCTGCCCGTTTCTCTACCTCTCCACTACCATGGGAAGTATTTTAAACGGGCTTGGGAAAACGGGAACCGTCTTCATCCACCATACGGTTTCCATGCTTCTCACCCTGTCGCTCGTCCTTTTCGCCATCCCGCGATGGGGGATTTTCGCCTATCTGGCGGCGCTTCTCATCAGCGAACTGGTGCTCGCCTTTCTCCACATCCACGCCCTCGCCTGCGAAGTCCCGATCCGCCTACCAGTCAGCCAGGGCATTGTAAAACCGGCATTCTGCCTGCTGGTTTCGATTGGGATGTTAGAAGTTATTCCAAACGCGTCTTACCTGCCTCACCTGTTTCCGCCTGTCCTCATCCAGTCCGGTATCCTTTGCCTGCTGTATATAGGAGGACTGCTTCTCTTACATACAGGTACAGTCAAACAATAAATTATATGCTATTTTGCTATATCCCTTAAATGCAATATGTTTAGGTATTTTCTGGCAATTTACATTTTTTTATTTTATACTTATTACATTCAGGGGGATTTACAAAGGGGGAACTTTTTTGAAATACGATATCAATTTTCGGCATTTAGAATATTTTATCAAGGTAGCGCGCCTCGGATCCATCAATAAAGCCGCCCAGGCGCTCTATATTTCCCAGCCGTATCTTGGGAAAATCATGCACGATCTGGAAGAAAATCTCGGCGCCAGGCTCTTTAACCGCAGCCGCTCAGGCGTAACATTAACGCCTGAAGGAATGGAATTTCTGACACATTCCGAAAAAATCATTGACGAAATGGAACAGCTCTGGTTTCAGAAAAAGAAGGAACAAATCAAAATTTCTGATCCGCTGGCTGTTTCCATGACACGTTTTTCTCATATCATGGAAAGTTTCAGTGAAATAATCCTGCGTCACCGCGATCAGCCATCCTTCTCCCATCGACTGTATGAAGGCAATTCAGACGAAGTCATCGAGGATGTGGTATCCGGGCGTGTCGATGTAGGCGTGTTTCATTTTGACAGCCGCAAACGGCGTGAAATGGAGGCCTTGCTCGAATCAAAAGGGCTGGAATACCATTTTCTTGCCAACATCGAACCACACATTATCATTTCCCGCAAACATCCGCTTCTGCTGCAACAGAAACCGGTCAACCTGCACACACTGGCAGAGTACGGCTTTCTCTGGTATCTTGGACAATGCGATGATTATATTTACCAACTTCTCTCCGAAGGGGATCAGGATGCAGAAAAAATGCGCTCGAAAATCACCTATCTTTCCAGCCGCGCCACCCTGATGTACATGATCTCGATCAGTGACTGCTACAGCATCGGCATCCACGATTTCGCCAAACAAGAAGCCTCCTACCACTCCACTTCTATTCCGATTCCAAACTGTGGTTTTATGCTGGAATTTGGATATGCAATGCGGAAAGACACGCCAATGACGGCGATCGTACAAGAATTTATTTATGACTTAAAGAAAAAACTTCTCTAAAAAAACACCATCAAAGCTGCCGGACATTCACAGCCGTCCCGGCAGTTTTTTTGATCCTTTTCAGCACCTCTTCCCCGTTCATCATAAATATTTATTCATATCTGACATATATATCCCGTTATACCTTTTTGTCATATCCCTTAAAGCTGACACGCATTATACAAACTGTCTTCCCCATGCTACCATACTATCAGAAAGCAACACCGAATAAAAAACAGGAGGCGTTTAAGTATGAGAGATGTACTTGAACAGGCCGTTGCACTGGGAAAAACACATACCCATGAGGGTGCAGTTGCCACCTACATACCAGAGCTTGGAAAGGTAGATGGCAGTCAGCTCGGAGTCAGTGTTTTTTGCCGGAACGGCAAACGGATTTCCGTCGGGGATACGAAAGTCCGTTTCAGCATTCAGAGTATCTCCAAAATCATTACTCTGGCAGTCGCATTGGAAATCTGCGGCTTCGACCAGGTCTTTAAAAAAGTAGGCATGGAGCCGACCGGCGATCCATTTAACTCGCTGATGAAACTGGAAAATACGGACAGTTCCCCCTACAACCCGATGATCAATGCAGGCGCTATCGTAGTGGCAAGCTGCCTTGCTTCCGAAATCAGTTTCGATACCATGCTTGATACCATCCGGGCTCTCTGCATGGATCCGGACATCAACCTCGACAAAAAGGTTTATCACTCGGAAATGTCTCATATTTCCCGCAACCGGGCAATCGCCTATCTGCTGGAGAGCAAGGGGTACATCGAAAAGAATAAAGATGTGGAAAACAGCCTGCATTTTTATGTCAAAATGTGCTCTCTCAGCGTGACGGCAGAAAGCCTCGCCGGACTGGGACTGATTCTCGCCAACGATGGCATTCATCCAGACACGGGAAAACGGCTTTTAAGCAGCCAGGCAGTTAAAATCGTCAAAACACTCATGTTTACCTGCGGTATGTACGATGGTTCCGGCGAATTTGCCGTCCGGGTCGGCATCCCATCCAAAAGCGGCGTCGGCGGCGGTATCTTATCAGTGGTAGACGGCGAGATGGGAATCGGCATCTTCGGACCGGCGTTAGATAAAAAGGGGAACAGCGTCGCTGGAGAATGCGTGCTTGAATATATGTCACATGAACTGCATCTCCATATGTTTGATCCGCAGCGGCACACTTTATAGCAAAAACAATATGTAAATTGTATGAGAGGGGTATTTTAAAATGGCAGATTTATACGCAAAGATAATCGGCACAGCAAGCAACTATCTTTACAGCTACGTGTTAATCATCCTGCTGGTAGGCGGCGGCATCTATTTTACCATCCGCACCAAAGGGGTACAGCTTCGTTACTTACTTGAATCCATCCGGGTTATCCTGGAGCCATCCGACAAGGAAGATGAGTCTATTTCCGCCTTTCAGGCATTGATGGTTTCCACTGCTTCGCGCGTCGGCACCGGAAATATCGCCGGCATTTCTACCGCCATCTGTTTCGGCGGTCCGGGCGCTATCTTCTGGATGTGGATGACCGCGATCCTCGGAAGTGCAACCGCATTTGTAGAAAGTACGCTGGCACAGATCTACAAACGCCGTGCCGAGGACGGAAGCTGCTACGGCGGTCCTTCCTACTATATTGAAGCCGTTCTGAAAAAAAGATGGCTGGGTGTTCTCTATGCTATTTTCATGATTTTGACTTACATGGTTGGATTTAACCTCGTTGCATCCTTCAATGTGGCAGATTCTTTTAAAGTATACAGTTTCTACAATCCAAGCCTGACTCCGATTCTCATCGGTATCATCCAGGCTGTTATCTTCGGCATCTGCATCAGCGGCGGCGGCAAACAGATCGCTAAAATCACAGGAATTCTTGTTCCGGTAATGGGCGGACTTTACATTGCAGCTGCCCTGCTGATGATTATTCTCCACGGAAACATGATTCCGGGTATGTTCGCAAGCATTTTTGAAGGGGCTTTTGATATTCAGGCTATCTTCGGCGGCTTCATGGGATCCGTTGTGATGCTCGGCATCAAGAGAGGCTTGTTCTCCAATGAGGCAGGTGTCGGTGCTTCCGCTACCGCAGCCGGTTCCGCGGGTGTCAGCCACCCGGTCAAACAGGGTCTTGTTCAGGTATTATCCGTATTTATCGATACTGTTGTCATCTGCTCTGCAACCGCATTTTTACTGCTCTGCTCCGGCGTTGCACCGAGTGCAGACATGGCTGGCATGGCATATGTGCAGGCAGCTATGAATAACGTATTCGGCACCGCAGGTGTTGTATTTATCACATTTGCCCTGATTTTATTTGCCTTTACCACGCTGCTCGGAAACTACTATTTTGCTGAAACCGGCATGGCTTATCTCTGCGGCAAAACTCCGGTCAAGGGCGTCCGGATTACCCAGAGAGTGATCGCTATCGTGATTGTCCTCATCGGTTCTGTGGCAAGTCTCGGCATCGTGTGGGATACCGCCGATGTTCTGATGGGACTGATGGCAGTCATCAACGTACCAATTATCTTCCTGATTGCCAAGCCGGCGCTCCGCTGCCTGGAAGACTACCGGGCACAGAAACAGGCTGGGAAGAATCCGGTCTTTAAAGCAGCTGATATTGAGTTGAAAGAAGAAACCGATTTCTGGAATTAATAAAAACAAAAATCCGCATAAACAGGGCTGTCAGAATCTTTCCCACACATGGTTTCAACCACACTGTGCAAAATTCCGACAGCCCTGCCTGTATTTTTTCATATCTGTATTATATCTATCTTTTTACCGTTTTATTAATCTGCAGCCTTATTTGCGGTTCTTCCAAATCAAAAACATTCCAGCTGCCAGCAGCACCACTCCGACGGCGGCTCCCACCATCCAGTTCGAAGAAGATATTTTCCCCGATCAATTTTATCGAAATCTCTATTTCTATATCTTATACTCTCATAAATAGCAGATTTCTGTTCCTACTCCTGCTCGTCCTCTTTCAGCACGTACGGCGTCATCTGGTATACATAGTAATTCAGCCAGTTCGAGTACAGCGTGTTGGACATATTTCTCCATTTCAGCACCGGCATGGAAAATGGATCGTTGTCCGGGTAATAGTTGCACGGTACCTGCGGATTTAAGCCTTTTTTCAGATCGCGGTGGTACTCATTGTTTAACGTCATGCGATCATACTCTGGATGCCCCTGAACGAAAATCTGGCTTCCATCCTGGTTCATCACCAGAAATACACCCGCCTCATCCGATTTCGCCAGAATCTGCAATTCCGGATGTTTCAGAATGTCCTCTTCCCGGTCTTCCGTGTAACGGGAATGCGGGCAGTAAAAATAATCATCGAGACTACGGACCAGCGGGATCTTCCGGTTCAAAAGACGATGTCTGTAAATGCCGGAAAGCTTCGTCTTTCTCTGATGTTTCTGGATTCCATAATGATAATAGAGTCCCGCCTGCATCCCCCAGCAGATATGAAGTGTCGAAGTCACATGCGTCTTGCTCCACTCCATGATCTTCGTCAGCTCGTCCCAGTAGTTGATCTCCTCAAACTCCATATTCTCCACCGGCGCACCGGTAATAATCATACCATCAAAGCGCTTGCGGCGGATCTCGTCAAACGTCACATAAAACTTATTCAAATGCGTCTGCGATGTATTTTTCGAAACGTGCGTTTCCAGCATCAGGAATGAACAGTCCACCTGCAGCGGCGTATTCGAAAGTGCCCGCAGAAGCTGCGTCTCCGTATCCTCCTTGATCGGCATCAGATTCAGAATCAAAATCTCAAGCGGACGAATATCCTGGCTCATCGCCCGATCCTCATCCATCACAAATATATTCTCCGATTCCAAAATTGCCTTAGCAGGAAGATCCTTTTGTATTTTAATTGGCATGGTTATATATCCCCTTTTTATATAAAATTCGTTTGAATTTTAGGATTCTATTATATACCGATATGATTCATTTCTACTTACAATAAAAACTATATCAGCATTCCTAATCATAACACAAGCTTCAAAAAAAAGCCAGCTAAACACTGTCTGGTGTCCAGCTTTTTCACCTCTCTTATAGCTTCAAAAACTCCTCCTCCGAAAGAATCGGAACCCCCAATTCCCGCGCCTTCTTATTCTTCGAGGACGACGACGCCACATCATTATTGATCAGATAATTCGTCTTGGACGTCACACTTCCGGTCACCTTGCCGCCGCGGCGCTCAATCAGCTCCTGCAGCTCTTTCCGGTTTTTGAAATGTTCCAGCGAACCGGTAATGACGAATTTCATCCCGGCGAATGCCTCATCTGCACCCTCACTGCTTTCTTCGTCTCCTGCCTCAAAGGTCAGCTCCGCCAGCAGATGATCGACGATCGCATTATTCTTTCCATCCGAAAAGAATGCCGTCCACGCCTGCGCCAGAACTTCCCCGATTCCATCAATCTCGACCAGCTCTTCCACGGTGGCATGGCGCATCGCCTCAAAATCATTTTTAAAATGACGGCAAATCATCTTGGCATTTGCCAGACCGATGCCTGCAACGCCCAGACCGTACACCATTCTCGGCAGGGTCGTGTGGGACGCTTTCTCAGCCGCCGCAATCAGATTGTCATACGATTTCTGCCCGAATCCGTCCATCTCGACGATCTCTTCCTGATGGCGGTCCAGATGGAAAATATCCGCATACTCATGAATCATGCCGACGCCGATAAATTTCTCCAGCGTCGCCTCTGAAAGCCCCGCAATATTTAAGGCATCGCGGCTTGTAAAAAGAGTAAAACTCTTGATCTTCTTCGCCTGGCAGTCCGGGTTCGTGCAGTAGAGTGATTTTACATCGTTGAGCTGGCGCACCTCCGTCTGACCGCCGCACACCGGACATGCCTCCGGAATATCCCGGACGCCGCTGCGCGTCAGGTTATCCGCGATCTGCGGAATGATCATATTTGCCTTATAAACCGTAATCCGGTCGCCTGCCCCCAGTTCCAGCGCCTCCATGATGCTGATGTTGTGGACACTGGCGCGGCTGACCGTCGTTCCCTCCAGCTCAACCGGTTCAAATACTGCCACCGGGTTAATCAGCCCCGTTCTCGACGCGCTCCATTCAATATAGAGAAGCTTCGTCTCCTGAATCTCATCCGCCCACTTGAATGCGATCGAATCGCGCGGGAATTTTGCCGTCCGCCCCAGCGACTGGCCGTAGGCAATATCATCATACAAAAGCACCAGTCCATCCGACGGCGTATCATTTTCCGCAATCGCCTCAGAATACATTTTGACCGTCTCCGGCAGCGTCTCTTTTGTCACCTCATGGTACTCTACGACCTCAAACCCCTGTGTTTTCAACCATTCAAACTGCTCTTTCCGCGAATTTTTGAAATCAATGCCATCCGCCTTTACAAGGCTGAACGCATAAAAATGGACCTGTCTCTGCGCTGTGATTTCGCTGTTTAACTGACGCACCGAACCGCTGCATAAGTTTCGCGGATTCTTATATTTCGCATCGACATCCTCGATCTGCTCATTGATCTTCTCAAAATCCGAATACCGGATGATCGCCTCGCCGCGCAGGATAAGCTCACCCTGGTAGGAAATATTTAACGGCACATTGACGAACGCCTTTGCATTTGCCGTGATAACCTCGCCGATCTCACCATTTCCACGCGTAACCGCCTTGACAAGTGTTCCATTCTGATAGGTCAGGACGATCGTCAGACCGTCCATCTTCCAGGATAAAAGCCCGGTCTGCCCGCCGAGCCAGTCTGCCAGCTCTTCCACGCTCTTCGTCTTATTTAACGAAAGCATCGGTTTCTCATGGCGCTCCTTCGGAAGCGCACTGACTACCTCATATCCTACATTCTGCGTCGGGCTGTTCGCAAACACAATTCCCGTCTCTTTCTCCAATGAAACCAGTTCATCATAAAGCTTATCATACTCAAAGTTGCTCATGATCTCCCGGCTCTCCTGATAATAGGCGCGCCCTGCTGCCCGCAGCGTCCCAATCAGCTCCCGTATCCGTTTTGTCTTGTCCTCTGCCATCTATCTGACTCCACCTTTCCCATCGCTCTCTCCAACTGCCTCTGAATGCGTTTTCAAGCATTTCTATGCAACCTCATATGTGAACCTGCACTGACTGCCAGACAACATTGTCTCAGCCATTCTTCTTTCCGTTCAAAATATCTTCTAATTTCTGTCTCTCTGCCGCTGTCACTTCCCGGTACTCGCCTGTTTTCAGCCCATCCAGCGTAATGTTCAGCATCCGGACGCGTTTTAACGTCTGCACCTGGTACCCCAGCGCCTCGCACATCCGGCGGATCTGGCGGTTGAGTCCCTGGGTCAGGATGATCCGGAAACTCGTCTTCCCGGTCTTTTCCACCTCACAAGGACGGGTAACCGTATCTAAAATCTTCACTCCTGCGCTCATCTTCCGGACAAACTCACTATCAATGGGTTTATCCACCGTTACCAGATATTCCTTTTCATGTCCGTAACGAGCCCTTAGAATCCGGTTGACCAGCTCGCCCTCATTCGTCATGAGAAGCAGCCCTTCTGAATCCTTGTCCAGACGCCCGATCGGGTAAATCCGGACCGGATAATCTAAAAATTCTACGATATTTTCTGCCCGATCTTTATCAGAAGTCGTGCAGACAATCCCCCGCGGCTTATTGACCGCTAAAAGCACTGGCGCATCCTTGCCGGACACCGCTACGCCATCGCACGCCACGCGCTGTCCCGGCATCAGCTTCTGCCCGACCTCTGCCACGCGCCCATCGATCGTCACACGCCCGTCCGCGATCCGCCTGTCCGCTTCACGTCTGGAACAGATGCCTGCATCGCTTAAAAAGCGGTTTAAACGGATACCTTCCGGTGGAATCCGGGATTCCTGCTTTTCACTTGGCTGTACTCTCTTGTATGATGTATCATTTTGATTTTTTTGCATTTTATTCATCTCATTTCGATTTATTGTGCCGTAGGATTCCGGCAACCAAAGTATAAAAATTATAACATTTTCGTCCATGGGGGTGAACCTCACATGGCTAAAGTCACGTGCTTCTCGACCGTTTTAAACGGCAAGACTAAATATCGGCGGATACGCCAGTAACTTAGAATTCGTGCGGATACGCGCTTTTTCCACGCCGGATACGGCTGGTTTCCACATTACAGGTAGTCCGCTGTATATCTGCCTGCGTTTATGCTGCTTTTAAGTTGTTTACTTCTACATAAAGCTTTCTTAAATCTGCATAAACACATGAGGTTCTACGCTTCACTGCAGGTACTTTTGCCTCCAGTGAAGACCTTCCCGTTTCCGGCAAGGGTTTTAAAAGTTCCCGTATAAAATATCTCGCTCCGATATTATAAGTTGCTGACAAATCACAGTTATACTGCTTTCCTGTCTGGAAGATACATAGGCTATGGTTCTCCGGATTTCTTACTACCGCTCCGCTTCCGTCACAGGCCAGCCTGCTGGTGTTCCGGGCACTGACCCTGGACACACGAATTCCGTTCCGATGTGCCTGATGTTCACACAGTTTCTGAATATCCCGCTTTCTCCATAAATGAAGCTTTTGTTTCTTTTTTCCGGATATTTTTCCCTGCATTTCCAGATACTCAAACACAATTACACCTGCCTGATACTCTGCGGCATATTTCGTGATCTCCGCAGCTATTTTGCGGGACAGCTCCATATTCAGCCTTTTTGCATAATCCCATCGGCTTTGGACCTGTCTGGAGGAATGTTCCCTCTGAAAACGGCGGATTCTGCCAAGCACATGATACAAATGGTCTTTATCACTGGAGAAATTTATAAATTTACGTCCCAGGATAGTGCCATCTGCACGCATGATGCTGCAGACCGCATCCGTATTGATTCCTAAATCAACGCTGCATATCACCTGCTCTTTTACATCTGTTTTTGATAAGCTTACTTCCTCTGTGTATGAAAACCGAAGGAAATATTTATGATGTTTCCTTTCCAAAGTAGGGGCAGATGCCTTTTTACCACTCCATTTTTTTCGCAGATATTCCATATCGGTATGAAGTAATTTTACTTGAAACCACTTCCACTCCCGCCCATCAAACAGCTTTAAATGTGCCGCATCTTCTCCCGGTTCTGCTTCCTTATACATGACATCCCGATAAAATACCGGCATCGCATGATTCTCACAGACCAGCTTCGGTTTTCCTCTCAGTTCTCCCTTTTCCCACAAACTAAGGCGTGTCTGATAGGAGGACACGGCTCCAAGTGCGTGTTGAATCGCCGCTCTTCTCAGATAAGATGGCATCTTAGGGAAATGACGGTCAAACAGAAATCTGGCATGATTCTTTTTTGTCTCATGTACCAGATGTTCCGCTTCATTAAAGCGTTTTTGTGGATTTCTGATTTCTGAAAGTTCTTCCCAGGTCTCTGCATACACCGGAATCAGATAGGAAACTGCCTTCCGAAAAATATCCAGCGTAGAGCGGAGCGGTATATTCTTTTTTTTAATTTCTACTCCATAGCTGGATACAATCTGCATAAAATTTCCTACTTTCTTTTTTCCTTCTCTTTTTGTCCCTCAATGTATGCCACTACCTGATCCCTGCTTCGGTCACTTACGGTGACTGCACAATACGATGGATTCCACAAATGTCCTCCCCACAGCTCCTGTTTTAATTCCGGATGCGAAAGAAACAACTGACGTGCCAGATTCCCCTTCATAATCTTTATCATGTCTGATATAAAAAATTGCGGTTTGCAATCCAGAAGTAAATGAATATGATCTGGCATAACCTCCATCGCCAGAATCTTAAATTTGTATTCCTCCGCAAGCCCATACAACATTTTTTTACATTCTGCGTCTATCCCATTTTTCAGGACCTGTTTTCGATATTTCGTGCACCAGACAAGATGATATTGCAAAGAATACACATATCCTCTACCATATGAAAGTGTATTTCTCTTAATAGTAAATATATCTTTTTCCATGTTTATATTATACCATATGCCCCCACACTTGGCAAACGCTAGTTCTGTATCTTGATAAAAAATTTGGCGCACCTAACTCATCACTACTACAATATACTTATGGGTAATCCCCTTACATCCAG